>JANNFH010000393.1:0-3653 GCA_031379565.1 Alphaproteobacteria bacterium | reverse complement strand
ACCTTCCGCGATGGCCATTGCCAGGCCAAGAGCCCGGTGAAGACGCTTGACCGCTGCGATGTCTCCGTTGCCGGCGATGGGATCGAAGTCTGGTGCGAGGCGCAGAGCTTTCTCCACCGCCAAGTGCGCTCGATCGTCGGCACGCTGGTGGAAGTTGGCCAAGGCAAGATCAGCGCCGAGGACGTCGCGGCTGCCCTCGCCGCCAAGGATCGCGCGCGCTGCGGCCCGGTCGCGCCGTCCGATGGGCTGTATTTGATCCGGGTGAAGTATTGAGGCTAACCCGCGAAGTAATTTCGCAGCACCGCTTCGTAGCATCGCGCCAAGGTGCGTACATCTTCCACCGCGACATGTTCATCGACCATGTGCGCCGTAGCGTTGCGCAGGCCAAACTCGGCCACGACGCAATGATCCTTCAGATAGCGCGCGTCCGAGGTGCCGCCGGAGGTCGAAAACACCGGCTCTATCCCGGCTGCCTCGCGCACCGCGGCAGCGAGCGCGTGGGTGAATGGCCCGGGCGGCGTGTAGAACGGCGCAGCGCTCGAAGTTATCTTCATATCCAGCGCGGCGCCTGCAATCTCGGCTTCGAGCTCGGCCGTTTCACGCACCCAGTCAAGCAAACCCGCGACGCTCTGATGGGTATTGAAGCGTACGTTGAGTTTTGCCGCAGCGCGGCTGGCGATGACATTATGCGCCGCGTTACCGACATCGACACTAGTGACTTCCAGATTGGAGGGCGAAAATCCCGGCGCCCCATCGTCGAGCACGCGCGCCTTCAGTGCGGTCAGAATTCGCAGCAGCGGCGTTACCGGATTGAGCGCGCGATCTGGGTAGGCGACGTGACCCTGCTTGCCGCCCAGCGTCAGCACGATGTTAAGCGAACCGCGTCGCCCGTTCTTGATCGTATCGCCCAGCCGCGCATCGCTGGTCGGCTCGCCGACGAGGCAATGATCAATGATTTCGCCCTTTGCCTTAAGCGCCGCCAGCACGGCCTTGGTGCCATCGACCCCCGGCCCTTCTTCGTCGCAGGTCAGCAAAAACGAGATCGAGCCCGCCGGTGCGCCGCGGGCTAGGAAATTTTCACTCGCCGCGATCATCGCCGCGATGGCGCCTTTCATGTCAGCGGCGCCGCGCCCGATCAGTATGCCGTCGCGGATTTCCCCGGCGAACGGATCGACGCTCCAGCCCGCGCCCGGCGGCACCACATCGACATGCCCGGCGAAACAGAAATTCGGCCCTGCCGCGCCGCGCCGCGCATAGAGATTATCGACCGCCCCGAACGTCATGCGTTCACAGCCAAAGCCAAGCCGGGTCAGTGCTGCCTCGGCAACATCAAGCGCGCCGGCTTCGAGCGGGGTCACGCTCGGGCAGCGGATCAGGGCTTGGGCGAGGGCAAGGGGATCAGCGCGAGAATCCATGGACCCGGATGGTGCCCTGCGGCGTTGAATTGTGGAAGGCCAGATGCGGCCGCCAATTGAACTCTCCGCGCCAATGGCGCAAATGCCCTTGGGAGCGCCGCGCGCTCCACAATGGGGAGGACAAACAATGAAAACCGTCGCTTTCATCGCCGCCGCTGCGCTTGCTTTAGGCGCCGGCGCCGCTCTTGCCGATACGCTGGAAAATGCGGCCGGCAACACCGTAAATGTCACCAATTCCGAAGGCGCCACGGTTCGCTACCATTTCGATGCGGATCACAGCTTCATGATGATGTTGCCGGACAATCAAATGGTGATGGGTGCATGGAGCGTCGCGGATGGCCAAATTTGCCTCACCCCCGCCGGCGGCGAGCAAGCCTGCACCGAGTACGTGGGTGACAAGAACGTCGGCGATTCCTGGACCCAGCGCGGCATCGACGGTACGCAAATTACTGTCTCGGTGACGGCGGGAAGATAAATAAGGAGAATAGGGGAGTAGGGCAGTTAAGGCAGTGCGAACGGCAACCTGCTGCCCTACTGCCTTACTCGCTAATCCCGCAGCAGTTCGTTCACGGCCGTCTTCGACCGCGTCTGTGCATCAACGCGCTTGACGATCACCGCACATGCGAGCGACGGGCCGCCATTCACATCTGGCAGCGCACCGGGCACTACGACCGCATAGGCAGGCACTTCGCCGCGCGTGATCGCGCCACTGGCTCGGTCGATAATCTTGGTCGATTGTGAAATAAACGTGCCCATCGCCAGCACGGCGCCTTGGCGCACGATCACGCCTTCCGCGACTTCCGAGCGTGCGCCGATGAAGCAATCGTCTTCGATGATGGTTGGGTTGGCTTGCAACGGCTCCAGCACACCGCCAATGCCGGCGCCGCCTGAAATGTGCACGTTGCGCCCGATCTGCGCGCACGAGCCCACCGTCGCCCACGTATCCACCATCGTTCCTTCATCAACAAACGCGCCGATGTTCACGAACGAGGGCATCAGCACCACATTCTTGCCGATATGCGCGCCACGGCGCACTACGCAGCCCGGTACGGCGCGAAAGCCGGCTTTCGCGAACGCCGCTTCGCCCCAGCCGTGGAATTTCGACGGGACCTTATCCCAGTAAGGCCCCGGCGTTGGATCGATTGCATTGCTCTGGCTCGCGCCCATCAAAGTATTGGCGCTAATGCGGAAGGAGAGCAGCACGGCCTTCTTCAGCCATTGCTGCGTCGTCCAAACCCCGTCTGGACTGCGCGCCGCCACCCGCGCCGCGCCATTATCAAGCAAATCCAGCGCTGCGGCGATGGCCTCGACATCCGCGCCGCTACTCTGCGGATTGAGCTCCTCGCGCCGGTCCCAAGCGGCTTCAATGGCGGCGGCGAGATCAGTGTGCGTCATGGACGCATTGCTAGCGCATTTTCCGCCACTTTAAACTCCCCGGGGCGAGTGGTGCGATACCCGGAACCCAGAGATCCCGGATCGTGCTTGCGAGCATCCGGGATACCGGCGGCTAGCGGGTGACCTCTCGCAGCAGCGTCTTCAAATCCCGCGCCCGATAATCCACATAATCCGGCCTCGGTTCAGGGGGCGCCCCACCCACCAGCGCCGTCACAAATCCCATCGCATGCGCCGGCGCCAGATTGCGCAGCGTGTCCTCCACCAGCACACAGTTTCGCGGCTCGAGCCCGCAGCGCGCTGCCAGCCTGTCGTACGCGGCGCGGTGCGGTTTCGCGACGAGGTGCGTGCTTTCGATATCGCACACCAAGTCAATCAACGGCGCGAGCCCCAACCGCGCCAGCACCCGTTCAGGATAGCCGCCGCCGCCATTGGTGAACACGATCTTTCGCCCCGGCAGCGCCGCGATCAAAGCATTGAGTTCGTGGTCCGGCGCCAGCGCCTCCATCGAGACATCATGCACATAGGCCAGAAACGCATGCGCATCGATGTGATGATGCTTCGCCAGCCCGACGACAGTCGCGCCGTAGCGCAAGAAATAGCGCTCGCGCACCTCCGCTGCGCCCCGTGAATCCAGTTCAAGCGCACGCATGATGAAGCCCGTCATGCGCGCTTCTATGTTGGTGTAAATGGTTGAAGCCGCGGGGTAGAGCGTGTTGTCGAGGTCGAACACCCAGTCGCGCACGTGCGCAAATTCTGGGCTCATTCGGTGGGCGGCCGGTCTTGGGTCGGGCTCGGCGCCGCCGCGGGCGCGACGCCGTGGCGCACCGAATTGTCGGGCCCTGC
>JANNFH010000392.1:0-8128 GCA_031379565.1 Alphaproteobacteria bacterium | reverse complement strand
CACACAGGGTGGCGAGGATTTGCGCGCGCTTGGCGGATGGCAGCTTTCGCATACCATTTAGATAGGTACTTTTATGCTCAGCGTCAAGCATCACTTACGAGGCGCAGGGGCGCCCTAGCCGGGGGCGGCGCCCCTGGCTGCTGCGTCGAGGCGATACCGAATAGCAGGCTATTCAGCTCGAACTCTGGAATCGCCAGTTCATCCGCCACTCGGGAAAGAGACATTCCTCCCCGCCAGAGGTCGGTCAGGATTTTGGACCAAACTTGCGAGGTTTCTCGCGGCATTGGGTTCGGTTCGCGCTCGCCCATTTGCCCAAGAGCAATCGTATATTGTCGGTGGTGCCAATCGGAGATACTACCGAGCTTGTTGAGCGCATAGTTCAGTGCGAGTGCGGAAACGCCCCAGCGCTGCTTGGCCTTAATGATGTCGTCGAGAGCGCGAACGCGCGGTATCTCAGCCTTCAAGTCGGCCGGCGGCATTAAGAACGCCGACGCGAAAGCGTTCGCCTCGATTTCCATACTTGCATAAGCGCCGCCAACCGTCTGGCGATGCATCACCAAATGTCCAAGCTCATGCGCGGCATCGAAGCGCGTACGCTCTGCGGTCTTCAACGTGTTCAAGAAAATATAAGGCTGATTGTCTCGCCAGAAGGAATAGGCGTCGAGGTGCCTTGTTTCTTCGGTCAGCGAAAAGACGCGAATGCCGCGCGCTTCCAGCAAATTGATGATGTTGCCAATCGGGCGTTCGCCGATACCCCAGCGCGCGCGCAAAAATGCCGCCGCTTGTTCGGGCGGTTGGTTTTCGCATTGCGGCACTTGGTGCTCAGGCAACCCGTATAGGGCTGAAACCCAATCATCGAACTCAAATGCAAGCGCGCCGGCCGCTAACGCCGCGTCTCGTGATCCAGCGGTGAGAGAGCGCAAGGAGCGAAAACTAACGCCCTCTACTGAAGGCAATTGAAATGGGCCTTTATCAAAGAAATCTCGTGGATATCCGGAAAGCGCACAGAGCTTTTCGATTGCACCTTCGGGGAAGGTGAACAGGCCCGTTTCAAAACGCTGAAGTGTCTTGCGGTCGATGCCGAGCTTGTCGGCGAATCCACTTTTGGTCAGCCCCAGCCGAAGCCGGACCAACTCCACCCTGTCTGGGTTCAACATGGCTCGCTACTTTTTCCGAATGATCGGAATGTCTTCTACGTCCGTGGGATTCGGACTCTCGCCTCTGCGTCTTGACGTGCCTTCGTCGCCGGTGAGCAGGATTACACGCGGATGAAAGCGAGTGAAAAATTGGCCATCGAACGCTATTGGAAATGAAAGTTCAGCTTTCAGCGGTTGGCCAGGAATAGAGTAGATGCCGAGAATCCAAGTTTGATATTCTCGCCCAGCTTGTGACTGGACGTCTGGCAGGCCCGGGAGCCATCCGGTGCCATTGCACCTAACCTTCGCCTTGCTGACCTCGCCTTTCGGCGAGCGATTGGTGGGGTCCAAAAGTGGGTTTCCCGCGTGCTCGTCAAAATTGCACGGGACCACGCGAATTTTTTTGCCAGGATGCCGAATACCCGCTTGGTTATTTGTGTCGTCTTTTTCCCATTCGTCCTGGCAATAAGTTTCGCGCAGCGCTCTTGCCAGCTTGTCGTACGCAGTCATCGACGCAAATCCGAACACGTCGTTGCTCGTGCAAAGGGCCACCTCGCTATCGGCGTAGCGTACGCACTCCACGAGCCCTTCGCGGTCTAGGGCTAGCGAGGTTAGCAAGGCCTCGATCTCGAACGGCTCGGTCAAAACTGGCTTGTGCATATCTGTGTCCCAAATTCCTGCCTCAGATGATGCAGAGATTTGGGACACAGGTCAATGCCTATTTTCGCTTGTCGGGGGAGCCCCATCGTTTCGCCGCCGCTTTTCTGGCGATCTCCTTTCGGCGCTCGGGACTGACCGCCTTGGCCCGCGCCGCCGCGCCGCGCTTACCCATGCTGACCGCCGCCAGGTCTTTGCCTTGGCTTTCCGGCGTGTCGATATCCTCCGGCTCTTCGCCGGTGGCAATGCGCATTACTTTGACGGCGGCGCCGATCACGTCGGCGGGGCGCTTCTCGCCTTTAGGACCTTTGGGCATCCTATTTCTTCTTTGGACTGACTGCGGGACGGGGCGCGGGACGGGGCGCGCGCGGCAGGTCTTTGGGGTTCGTAGGAATGTCCCCTTTGTGCTCTGTCTCGGTGAACGTCACCTTCACTTTGGGACGCGGCTTCTTCGGCTTAGCCATGATTTGCCTCCATGCTCACCGCTTAGCATGGGTCGCGTTGCGGCCTAGATCAAGCCGGCGTCAAGCTGTTGGGATTTCAAAAGGGTACACGACCCTCCCGACCCCAATGGTGCGAGGGTCACACTGAGTTACCGCGTCGCGGGGGACCCCACGCTCGGATTGGAGGCGCTCGCGCCGATTGTGGATCAAGTCATCCTGGAGCAATTCACGCGCCTGCTCCGCTATTCCGACACGGGCAACCCCGCGCCATCGCCGAGCGGCGACGGGGCGAGGTGAGGGTCAGAGACAAGAAGAGACAATTGCGGCCTGCGGGGTAGAGCACTTTAAGTTCTTGCCAGCCGATGAAAAATAGAGGCCGAAAATAAAAGGCCCGGCTTACGCCGGGCCTGAAGTCAATATTCCAACCCAGAAACTTGAAATCTTAGCTCGATGCGCCGGTGATGATGACGCCGGAAACCATGCGGTCGTTCGAGCTTTCGGGCTCGCCGAAAACCGAACCGCCGCCGTAGGATTGACGCTCAACCGCCGCTACGATTTGCGGTGCGGCTGGGGTGCCGGGGCCAGATTGGCTCAGCGGATCTTGCAGGTAGCGGCACTGGCCTTCGAACACCGCACCCATCTCAACCGAGAGCGATTGGTGAACGATGTCGCCTAGCACGTGCGCGTTGCGCGCCAGTGTGACCTTGCGGGCGCGGATCGAACCCTCGACGCGCCCATGCACGGTCACGCTTTCCGAGACGATGTCGCCCTTGACCATGCCGGTGTCGCCGACCGTGAGCGAGCCGCCGCGGACGTTGCCTTCGACTTCGCCATCGACCTGCAACTCAGCTCCATCAGCCTGGAGGGCGCCGATAACTTTTACGCCGTTGGCTATGATCGAAGCCATCGCGCCTCGTCCCTGAACTTGGCGGCGTTGGATGGGATCGGGCAGCGCGGGCATATTTGAATCCGCAGCTTTACCCTTGTTCGTGAACATGCCGACCTGCCCTCAGAAAATTCACAGGGTCCACCGCCCTGCCGCGGAACCACACCTCGTAATGTAGATGTGTGGCGGTGCTGCGGCCGGTCGAGCCCATCGACCCAATTCGTTGGCCAATCGCGACACGCTCGCCGCGATCGACCTGAATGTCGCGCAAATGTGCGTACCGGGTTTTGAAACCGTGGCCGTGGTCGATTTCGACACAATAGCCGTAACCTGACTTGGTGCCAGCGAAGGAAACCACGCCCGGAGAAGTGGCGACCACCGGCGCGCGCTCAAAAGCCGCCATGTCCAAGCCAGAATGGAAGGCCGGCCGACCGGTGAACGGGTCCATCCGCTGGCCATAGCCGGAGGTTTCGCGGTAATCGACCGCGACCGGAACCGCCAGCGGCGTCGAGGCGGCGATCGCTTCTAGCCGGCGGGATTCGCCAACCCTTGCCGCCACTTGCGCCACCCGTTGGGCGAAGGCTGGGTTGAGATCGCTGTCGCGCAGATAAGTAACGAGGTCTTGGGGCACCAACGGCCCGCCAGCTTCGCTGTCCGATTCCGGCCCAGTGAGGGAGGCCATAGAGACGCCGGTGAGGCGCAGCACGCCGCGGGTTTGTTCGCTGCGTTCGACGACAGCGTCTTCCAGCTCAGAAAGCGTCTGCTCCTGATCGGTTTCGAGCCGATCGACCCGGGCGCGGAAGCCGACAGTGGTAACCTGGTAGGGTTCGGAGGCGACGGCGCGGGACTGACGCGGCTCAGCCTCGTCGATCGTGGCGGCCATTATGATGCGGGCGCCGTCACGTTCGATCGGGCGGGCCGATGCGGTAAGCGTCGAGCCGCCGGCATATTCGAGCAGGCTACGCAGAACTTCGTGGCGGCTCTCAAAATCCTGAGTGGCGAGATCGAATTGGCGGGAACGCTCTTCGAGCTGGGCCTGGGCGGCGGCCGCTTGGGCCCGTGATTCGTTCAGCCAACGATCGTATTTCGCGCGTTCGCGATCGACCTCGGCGTTCGAGGCGGTGGCTTGCGGGCCCTCGAGCAGAGTATTGGCGGTGGCGTAGACGCACCATCCGGCAAAGCCTACCGCGCCAAGGGCGAGCAAAGCCTGCTTACCAGGTGACAGCGATACATAGCGTACGCTTCCGCCGCTACGGTGATAGATTTGGCGCTCGGGGAACGCACGATCAAAAAACGCCCGCGCCCGTGATCCGACCTGGTTCATTGTCCGCCGCCCGCTAACCAAAAACCAACAAAAATCTCGTTAGCCCCGCCATCCCGAGATGAAACCTGAAACGGTCCTGATTTGCAACAGGCGCTCTCGGTCATTTACGGGAATTTCAGGTTCTTTAACACCGCCTTTGGGAATGGCGAGCGGCAGAACGCCAGATAAGCAGTGATTAAGCTATCGTGTTAATCTCTTTTAAGATTTCATCGACATGGCCGGGCACTCTCACTTTGCGCCAAAGCCTTTCGATTCGGCCCTTTTTGTCGATGAGAAAGCTTGCCCGCTCCACGCCCATGTATTTGCGCCCGTAGAGGCTCTTCTCGACCCAGATTCCGTAGCGCAGGCAGGTTTCCCCATCCGCATCCGAGGCCAAGAGCAGGTTCAGCCCTCGTTTGGCCGCGAATTTAGCGTGACTGGCGGGGCTGTCGCGAGAGACGCCCACAACCACCGCCTTCGCGGCGGAAAAATCATCTGCTTTTTCAGTGAAGTCTAACGCTTCTCGGGTACAACCGGGTGTGTCGTCCTTTGGATAAAAGTAAAGGACCACCCGTTTGCCCCTCAGGCCGGCGAGGCTGACCCGTCCACCCCCGGCGGTCGGCAAATCAAATTCGGGGGCAAGGTCGCCTGGCTTGAGCGGTTTGGACATAGCCTCTTCCTCGGGTGGCCCGCTTGTGGCCGCGGCCCCGCTTCGGGCCGCTGGGGCGAAGCTTTGCGCAGTTTCCCAGATGCGGTCTAGAGTTTGGACCGGGGCGGCGGAGACGTGCGGATGATTCGCCGCTCGACGCTTCTTGCTGTGGAGATCGTGCTCGGCTTGGCCGCGGCGCTGATTATCGGCTTGGGCGTGGCCTGGTGGCGGCTGAGCCAGGGGCCGGTTGAGCTCAATTTTATCCGTCAGCACGTCCAGGCCGAACTCTCCAGCGCGCGCGCCGGCCGCCCGGTCGGTATCGAGCGGGTGGAGCTGGCTTGGAGCCGGTCCGGCAATGCACTTGAACTGCGCGCCGTTGGGGTCACCATTGAGGACGGGCACGGCGCGGCGCTTTCGCGCGCCAGCGAAGCGCGCATCGAACTCGGGGTGCTGCCGCTGTTGTGGGGACAGATCTCCCTAAGGCGCGCCGATTTCAGCGGTGGGGAATTGTCCGTCACCCGCCGAATTGACGGCGCGGTGTTGCTCGCGTTTGGGCCGCCGGGCGCGCCGCCGGATATTATCGTGCCGCCGCCGCCGCTGAACGAAACGCTGAGCGCACGCGTCAACCGGGTGCTCGACGGGCTTGAGGCGGCGTTCCGGCCCGTGGGCGTGGGTGGTCGGTTACAGACCATTAGCGTGCGAGGCGCCAAACTGGCCATCATCGACGAGGCCGGCGGCGGACGCTGGACCGCCGATGACGCGACGCTGGAAATCGCCCGAACAAACGGGGCGCTTCAATTTGAAGCGCACGCGCGCCTTGAGGGCGGCGAAGGGCAAGCGCCCGCGAGCCTGCGCGTCGCTACCGACACCCGCTTCCAAACCGCGATCGTGGAGTTTGGCGCTGATAATGTGCGCCCGCGCGCATTGTTGTCCCCCGCGGCGCTCGGGCCGTTCGCCGGCCTGGATGCGCCACTGACTGTTGCGGTTTCAATCGGTCTCGATCGCACTATCGGCATCAGCCGGCTTGAGGGCGAAGCCACTCTGGGGCGCGGGACCGCAGACATGGTCGGCGGCCGCTTCAGCCTCGACGGCGGAAGCGTACGCGGTCGCTATGACATCGAAAGCGACGAATTGATCATCGACCAGTTGCGCTTGGCCGGTGACCATACCCGCATCCAGGGTGAAGTCCGGGTACGCGACGCTTCCGCCATCTTGCGAGCCGCGCCAGGCCAGCCGGCGGCCTTCAACATTTCTTTCCCAGCGCTGGCCCTCGACGTGCCCGGCACGTTTTCAGAACCGGTGTCGTTCTCAGGCGTTGAGATTGTTGGCGCCATCGTTTCCGGCGAGCGCAGCGTCCGGTTCGATCGCATTCATGCGCAAACCGAGGCCGCTACCATCGATGCAAACGGGCGCTTTTATTGGGCTGAGGCGGGCCCCGAGCGCCGGCTCTATCCGGGCGTCGAGCTGACCGGCGCGGTGGTCGGCGCGCTTGGCGTCCAGGACGTGCTGCAGCTGTGGCCAATGGGGCTGGGCGAGGGCGCGCGTGAATACCTTGTGGAATCGCTCGTCGCGGGCCGGGTCAGCGACGTCCACGCGCGGCTCGATATCCGCCCCAGCGACATGGCCGGCGGGGCGTTGCGCAACCAAGCCGTTGATGTGCGGTTCAACGTCGCTGATGCGGAGATGCGGTTCATCGATACGATGTCGCCGGTGACGCACGGGCGTGGGTCGGCGGTGCTTCAGGGCAACCGCTTCGACATGACAATCCCAGAAGCGCGCATCAACGGCATGGCTATCACCAACGGCCGGGTGGAGATTCCGCGGCTGAAGCCAAAGGGCGCGCTGGCGACCATCAGCGCGCGGGTCGAGGGCGATGCGCGAAGCATCGTCCAGGTGTTGGCGCAGGAGCCGCTGCATCTCGGCGATCGCCTGCCGCTGGACGTCGCCACCGTCACCGGTCATGGCGCAGTCAATCTGCGCATCCAACGGCCGATGCTGAGCGAGGTGCCGTTCGAAAACTGGCGCTTCACCGTCGATGGGCAAATCGACAATCTCGCCGGCAACATGTCGACGCGCCAAGTGGCGCTTTCGCAAGGGCGCTTGGTTGTGCGCGGCGATCAGCGTGTCATCAATGTATCCGGCCCCATTCGCGCTGGCGGTTCGGCGGTGAACATTAGCTGGAACGAATATCTGAACCGTCCGGCGCAGGCGTCGTCGGAATATCAGATCAGCGGCGATTTCGAAGCGGCCGACCTGGTTCGCCTTGGCTATACCATCGCGCGATACGCCGAAGGGCGTATTGGCGTCACGGTTTCGGGCGCGGGGCGCGGTTTCGACGTTGATAACGCAGCGGTCGAGGTAGATTTGCGTGGCGCGGCAGTAGAATCGCCATGGCATTTTTGGACCAAACGAGCGGGCGTGGCGGCGACCGCGCGGTTCGATGTCGCGCGGCAGCCCGATGGTTCGCTCAACTTTACCAACATTGTCGGGCGTGGGTCGGGTTTTATCGTGCAAGGCCACACCCGAGTGGCGCGCGACGGTGCGATTTTGGAGGTCGATCTGCCGCGCTTGGCTCTTGAGGGGCGCTCCGATGCGCACCTCACCGCGCTTCGCGCCAGCGATGGCGGCCTGGATGTGCGCGTTACTGGCGCGCTGTTCGATGGCGCGCCGTTCATGGGCGACGACGGCGAGGATGCGGCCCCGGTTGCGGGTGCCGCGCACGTCGCGGCGCCGCCATTGCGGGCGCATGTGCAGGTGGCGGCGCTGAAATTGCGCGGCGGCGCGACGTTGCAGAATGCGCGCGTGGAGGTGTTGTCGCAGCGCGGCGCGCTTACGATGCTGACGGCGGAAGGGCGCTCGCCGGGCAATCTGGCGTTTTCGCTCGGCTTGGGCGTGCGGCCCGCCGATCCGCACGGACGGCTGCACTTCCGCGGCGAAGACGCGGGCTTTGCGGTGCGGGCTTTGACTGGTTCAGAGAACGTGGTCGGCGGTACGGCGTCAGCCGACGGCGAGTGGCGCCCGGGCCCGCCGACCAGCGCCCGCTTCAATGTCGCC
>JANNFH010000390.1:0-1847 GCA_031379565.1 Alphaproteobacteria bacterium | reverse complement strand
GAGATTGATTTCGTCGTAGCCAAATTCGGCGCCCAAGCGTGCTGCTCGCGCCAGCTTGACGCCATCGGCGCCGCCCAATTGTAGCGCCACGGGATGCTCGACGGCGTCAAAGCCGAGCAGACGCGCCCGATCCCCATGGATCACCGCGTCCGCTGTTATCATCTCGGTATAAAGCAAAGCGCCGCGCGTGATGACCCGATGAAACGCCCGGCAATGCCGATCCGTCCAATCCATCATGGGAGCGGCGCAAAATCGGCGATCTATTTCCTTCATTTGTTGATCTTTTTATGCCACAGTCCGTCCTATACATTCTAGGATCGACTGAACTGCGAGTATTGATTTATCTCGATAATCCGCGTTGCGCGAGCCTATAGACACGCCCTTAGCGCAAACACGGCGCACACGATCGGGGATTTGACCGACTATGAGGTTTCGATCGCCTTGATCCTTATTTCCACCCAAACCGGGGCGCGGCTTCCTCAGATGTGGACCAAGTAACCGCCAGAAGTTGTCCGCATGTTCCAGCTTAAACCACGTGCATCGGGGCCTTAGATAACAGACCGCTTCGAATTGGAGAGGCACCTCTAGCAGGCTGAGGAAAAAGTAGCTCGCCTGAAGTCGCGATGCATGATTCACTCTGTTGGCGATGTTGTCGATGGGGAGAGCGCGATGCGCGGGTTGGATCAGCGGCGTGGAGCGTTGTTTTCGTATGTTGATCTGGAGGCGCGGGTGCGGGCGAGCCACCCGCTGCGGCCGATCCGGGAGATCGTCAACGCCGCGCTGGCCGCTCTCCATGTCGACTTCGAGGCGATCTACGCCAGGGGCATGGGCCGCCCGCGTTAGCCGCCAGTTCGGCGCCGGCCTTAAAACAAGCCCACCACCTTGCCATCGGCGCTGATGTCGATGTTCACAGCCGAAGGAGACTTCGGCAGGCCCGGCATGGTCATGATATCCCCGCAGACCATGACGATGAATTCCGCACCGGCGGCGAGGCGCACCTCGCGAATATCGACGATATGCCCCAATGGCGCGCCGTGCAATTTCGGATCGGTCGAAAATGAATATTGCGTTTTGGCGACGCAAACCGGGAAATGCCCGTAGCTTCGCTGCAATTGCTTGATTCGGCTACGGACCGCTGGCTCCGCACTGATATCGGATGCGCCATAGATCGCGGTGGCGATGCGCTTCATCTTTTCCCACAGCGGCGTTGCATCGTCATAGAGCTGGCGAAACGCGTTGGGGCCATCGCAGAGTGACACTACCTCGTGCGCCAACGCCTCCGCGCCCTCGCCGCCTTCGGCGAAATGGCGCGCCAGCACAACCGGCGCGCCGTGGGCGCGCACCTGATTTTGCAACGCACCCAGCTCCGAGTCACTGTCTTCGGCCCGTTGATTCACCGCCACCACCAGCGGCAATCCGAACCGATCGCGCATATTGTCGATATGCCGCTTGAGGTTCGCCATCCCCCGAATTAACGCCTCGACATTTTCCTTCGGCAGGTCACCAACGCCAATGCCGCCGTGAAATTTCAACGCGCGCACCGTCGCCACGATCACGGCGGCGGAGGGCGTGAGCCCGGCCTTGCGGCACTTGATGTCAATGAATTTTTCCGCGCCCAAATCGGCGCCGAATCCCGCTTCGGTAACGACATAATCGGCCAATTTGAGCGCCGCTTTGGTCGCGGTCACTGAATTGCAGCCGTGAGCGATGTTGGCGAAGGGGCCGCCATGGATGAAGGCAGGGTTATTTTCCAGCGTCTGTACCAGATTGGGGGCGATGGCGTCCTTCAGCAACACCGCCATCGCGCCGTGCGCTTTCAGATCGCGCGCGCGGATCGCCCGGCGCTT
>JANNFH010000383.1:0-3021 GCA_031379565.1 Alphaproteobacteria bacterium | reverse complement strand
GCGGCCTTGAAGGGCCTGGGATTGAGGCTGAGCCGGTAATCTTGAACCGCATTAGCCGCGTGTTGCTGCTGGCGAGCGCGTTGGCGATGGGGATGATGGCTTGGCTCTTGGCCAAGCGTAGCCAGACCCGCGAAGCCTCGGCGCTGCTGGGGTTGCTGTCGGGCGGCGCGACTTTCGTGTTTTTTCCCCTCACCTACGGCTATCAGCTCGGCCAGCTTCAGGTTTGGAGCAATGCCCTGTTTGTGTTCGCCTGCCTGGCTTGGCTGTTGGACCGGCGCATTCTGGCAGGTGTGCTGGTGGGCTTGATCTGCCTGCTGAAGCCGCAGCTCGGAATTTTCGGGCTCTGGGCGCTCATTCGCGGCGAATGGCGGTTCGCAGCGGGCCTCGCGGTTACTGGAGCTGGGGGCCTGGCCCTGTCTATTTTGTTGTTTGGCTTTCAGAACCACATCGCCTACCTCGACGTGCTTAGCTACATGGCGCGCCACGGCGAGGCGCACCTTTCTAATCACGCGCTCAACGGCATGCTTCATCGGCTCGTCGGTAATGACGATGGGCTGCGCTGGAGCAACCAAGCGTTTTCGCCTTATCATCCGATCGTCTACTTCGGCACGTTGATTTCATCCCTAGCGATGCTTGCGCTCGGCCTTTGGCGGCGCGGTTCCCTGTCTGGGCAAGCGGGTTTGGCGCAGCTTTTATTTGCCGCACTGGCCTTCACCATGGCATCGCCGATGGCCTGGGAGCCCCATTACGGAGTTCTGGCGCCCGCGCTGGTCTTACTTTTTGCGATGGCCCTAGAACTGCCTCAAGGCGTTGCGAAACGAAATTGGCTGATGGCGCTTGCCTGCGCCCTTGGGCTTAGCGCCAATCATCTGCCCTTTGTGTCCGCGTTTGCGCACACCCCGCTCATTCCGCTCCAATCCTATCTCTTGTTTGCAGGGCTTGCCGTCATGGCGATGCTGTGGCGAATGAGCCGGGCTCAGCGCTCAGTCGCGGAACACGAGATAGCGGGCGCCGGCGAAATTCCAGACCAGCACCAGCCCGGTGGCGCCCACTTGGGCCCATAGGTAGGGCGCGCCCAGCACCATGAAGCTGCCCATGACCGCACCATTCAGAAAGGCGCCCACCACATACAGGATTACGTATTTGGCGAACCGGCCTGGCCCGCCGCGGCTCACGAACGTGAAACGCCGATTGAGCGCGTACGAGACGACAATGCCAATGGCGTAGCCGCAAGTGGTCGCAACGATGGGCTTGACCCCGCCGATCTCAACCATGGCCACCAGCACAGAATAATGCACCCCGGTCGCTGCCAAGCCAACGGCCGCGAACCGCAAACCCTGGCGTATCAAGGCGTGTTCGCTAAATCGCTGACTTAATTGTAGCCGGATCATGAAGTCCACAAACGCCCAATTCCGCGCCCGCCGCAATCCCCAGTCCCGCCCGTTCACCAAACCTCAGCGAAAATCCACTATCGGCGCGCGCAATCGCTTGCGCGTTTGCAGCTTCGGCGGCATCCAGACGCCAGAGGTTAGTCGGTGCGCCAGATTAAGAAGAAAACCAGCGGCGCGGCGCGGGTCATGAACCGCGCGCTCGGGCTCATGGTCGCGCGCGGCTGGATGAACATTTGCGCCATCGCCTCGTTCCTGATCGTCGGGCGGTTCCTATCACCGACTGAATTTGGCATCTACGCCCTAGCCTCGAGCGCCATCATGTTGCCCATGACGCTGATCGGCGCCGGTTACGCCGATCACGTGATTAGCCGTGACCAAGAAGGGAAGGACGAAGCCACGGCGTTTTGGTCAACGGCGGGCCTTGGTGCGGTTTTTGGTCTGCTCGCCTTCGCCGTGGGGATCGTTCTGCAAACGGCTTTCGGGTTCGCTGACATTGGCCGCGTGCTCGTGATGTTGTCGCCACTGCCGCTATTGTGGGGCTTTAGCGCCATCATGGAAGCGATGCTGATCCGCGACAATCGCGCGGGGATGATGGCGGGCATCACTGTCGCCGCGGAGACGCTTGGCCTGGTTGCGCTGCTTGCCTCGGTGCTGATGGGCGCGGGCGTGCTGTCCTTGGTGATCAGCCGCCTGGTTAACAATTCCGTTTTGCTCGGCATCTATTTCATCTTCCTACGTCCGCCTTCGTGGCGGCGCGTCAACGGCGAAGCGGCGAACCGGCTGACCAAGTTCAGCCTCGGCGTGATCGGCGCGCGAATCATGAATTGGGCCGACGCTTATGGCGTTGAATTCGTTATCGGCGCGCTGTTGCCAACGGCTCTGGTCGGCTTTTATCGCATGGCTGGGCGTCTCAATGCCGCGATCGGCAGCATTTTGATATTTGCGCCGTGGCAGGCGCAACTGGCTTACCTGGGCGAGCGCTTGAAGGCCGCGCCGCATCGCAGCGGCGTCGCGGTGCAACGCGCGTTGCAATTGCATATGTCGTTAACCGCACCCTTGTTCGCGGGCCTGGCGGTGTCGGCGCACGACGTGATCGGCCTGCTGCTGGGCCCCGCCTGGGCGCAAACCGCGGGCGTGCTGACGATCATGTCCATCGGCTCGATCACACAGGTTATCTACGGCGTCCTGACTGCAGTCTTGATTGCCGGCGGCAAAACCCGGAAATTGTTCTATTATCAGGCCGCCATTGTCGTCGGCACGACGGCAGCGCTAATGCTGGGCGCAATATGGGCGCTGCAAGGCGCCGTGCTGGCGAAGTTCGCCGTATCAGGCGCCCTCTATATTTCCGGCCTGTTCCTACTGGTCGAGCTTAGCCCGCGTCAGCGTCTGCGCTTGCTTGCCTACATCACGGCGCTGATCTTGTCCTGCGGCGCGCTCGCCCTGGCGATGCAGCTGATGGCGCAGCTCGTTCCGCGGAGCGAAGCCATGCTCCCGACTTTGTTGCGGATTAGCGCGTGCGCCGTAGCCGGCCTCACCGCCTACGTCGTGGCCTTGCGCGTGCTGGCGCCGGACGCGGCGCGCCTCCTCGTGCTCGCGGCCCGTCAACGCCGACGTAGGCGCCGCGCCGCGT
>JANNFH010000378.1:0-3048 GCA_031379565.1 Alphaproteobacteria bacterium | reverse complement strand
CAGCGCCGTCGCGCGCGCGGTGCGCCGCTGTTCAAGCGGGTCGCCGCCGCTACGGGCGAGCTTGCGATAGCCCAACGCCGCTTCGCGCGCAGCCGCCAGGGTGACCAGCCGCACTCCGCCCAAGCCAATGTCGCGCCGTCGACCCTGCACCATGGTGCGCAGCACCCAGCGTTTGGCGCCCGAGGGCGCGACCATCAGATAGAGCCCGTTGCCATCGGCATAGCGGCCCGGCGCGCTGAGTGCGCGCACCTTGAACGGGCTCAGCGCCTGATAGGGATGTCGCATCGTCATTCGAACTCGCGTCCCACATTTGCGTCCACATTTGCGACCAGATCATGTCGATCCGCATCGACCAACGCTGAACAACGCGCGCAAGAAAACACCCGTGAATTCAGCGAATTGTGGACTGCGCTGCACCATGCCGGACGTCAAGCTGAGGGACTCTCTCTCCGCCAGATTTGTCCTTTAAGTCATTGACAAATGGGATCTTATTGCGCTGTCGGAGCATTGAGCCCTAACGACTGCCCCAACAATAAATTCGCGCGCCTAAAGCGTTTGGCGATCCCTTCCTGTGCTCCCGCGCGCGGCAATTCAAGATGCGGCCCCGGGAAGAACATGCGTACGCCAATCGCCCAACCCGCCCACTGCGTTTCGTCGAGCACCTTTGCTCGTCGCTGATACCAAGCGTTCTCCGCCAATCTGTCTCATGAGCCCTGACGGCGGACACGGCAGCTTGGTCCGGACCGACTCATCGTTGAGGCCGGGAGGGTCGATTGCTGGCCTCTCGCGGCAGATCGACGCCAACGCGCCGACATCTGACGTGCTTCCGCTCGAAGCTGTGACCCTAGACTTCCGAGCGCGGAAACACCATGCGAACGCTTGTACCGTGCCCCAATTCGCTCTCGACTTCTATTCGACCACCGTGGGCCTCGACGATTGCCTTGGCGATGCTGAGGCCGAGCCCCGCGCCTCCCGTCGCGCGTCCGCGATCTGGCTGCACTCTGAAAAATCGGTCAAACAGCAGCGGCATCTGGGCTCGCGAAACGCCCCGCCCGTTGTCCGACACCGTAATGGCCCACTCGTTCGCCGTTGCATCAAGCGCGGCTGTGATCTTCGCGTCTTCTCTGCCAACGGTCGCAGCCACAGCGTTGTCGATCAAATTGCCCAAAGCCTGCATGAGCCGTTGAGGGTCGAGGAGCGCAGTAGCGTTCGGTTCGGTGACACCGGTTTGAAAGGCAATCCCCTCTCGCTCGACCCGCATACGCAGGCGCTCAAAACACTCCCGCGCCCACTCACCCGTCGAGATCCGTTGGAGCGCAATCCCACCGCGCCCTTCGTCGAGGCGCGCCGTCTCGAGCATGTCGCCAACGAGGCGATCCATGAGCGAAACCTCATCGTCCATCTTACTTAAGATCGGCGTTGCTTCCTCGGGGTGACGCGCAAGTGTTTCGGCCAACGCGCGCAGGCGTCCCATCGGTGAACGCAACTCGTGGGACACATCAGCGATCAGTCGCCGTCGGCGCGCCTCTTCCTCCTTCAGGCGCTGCGACATGGCGTTGAACGACACAACCAACGCATCCAGTTCCCGCCCCCCGCCCAATGGCAAAGGCATGCCAAATTCCCCTGCCGCGACCTGGCGCGCTTGGCTTGCAAGATTGCCGAATGTACGCGTCAGATTTCGCGTCCAGGGATAGAGCGCCGCCGCCGCCAGGACGATGACGATAAAGCCGACCACAAGCAGTTCCAAGTTGGCGTTGGCCGGGAATGGAAACGGGGCGGGGCGACTCAAGGTGAGTTCGACATCACCGCTTGGCCGTTCGACGACCGCGCGCCCAACCAGCAGACGGCCTCCTGCCAGGGGCCACGCTGGATGGCTATCGACGAGAACCCGGCCTTCCGCATCGCGAATGACCAGCCGCACAGACTCATGCATGTCGCGCCAGGCGCTGCCAAGGTCTCTACCAGCTGCAGGGTCACTGTGCCGTTCCCCCGTCGCGGCGTCGGCGAAATGCCGCGCGGTCCACTCCGCTTCTTGTTGCAGATCGGCGCGCCATGCCTCGGTGAGGTGGCGGCCCTGATAGAGGTGCGTCAGCGCGATCATGAGCAGCAGCGCCGCCGCTATCAGCCCAAGCACACGTAAGAACAGAACCTGGAACAGCCCGAGCCCGCTCATGGAATTTCAAATCTATATCCCACACCCCAAACCGTCTTGAGGTAGCGCGGCGCCTTTGGATCAGATTCAATCTTGCGCCGCAGGTTGCTGACATGGGTGTCAACCGCCCGGTCGAACGCCTCAGACTCGCCGCCTTGAATTGTCTCCAATAGCCGCTCACGGGTGAACACCATGCCCGGCTCAGACGTCAATTGCGCGAGCAGGTCAAACTCGCTGCGGGTGAGGTCGATGCGCGATCCCTCGACGGCAACGGTGCGTTGTTCAAGGTCGATCGCGAGAGGCCCTGCGTTTCGGATCCGCCGGGCCGGTTCCTTGGCGCAGCGCCGAAGCAGCGCCTTTACCCGCGCCTCCAGTTCCCACAGGCTAAACGGCTTGGCCAGATAGTCATCAGCGCCGATCGAGAGGCCCATGATGCGATCCGACTCTTCACCGCGCGCCGTGACCATGATGATCCCAGTGTCTCCTCCCTTGCGAAGGCGCCGACAAAAAGAGAGTCCGTCCTCGCCGGGAAGCATGACGTCAAGAATGGCCAGATCGACCTGCGCCTGCAACATGATCTTGTCCGCCTCGGTGGCGTTTCTTGCCCACCTGACATCAAAGCCACTCTCCTTGAGGTGTCGTTGAATCAGAGGCGCCAAGCGCTCGTCATCTTCGACTAACAGCAGGGTTGCCACGTTGCAGCTTCTCTCTTGGATGGTGCTCGAAGGTAACTAGCCTTGAGTCGATTCACAAATCTTCGTGTGGTTCGGGCGCATCAGCCCGCCGGCGGCTACGGCGCGCTTCCAGGCACGACGCGATAGGCGCTCATCTCACTTGGCTCCCAATGCGGTTGGTAGAGCGTGTCGTCGACGAGCAGAAAATCATTCAGCAACCGG
>JANNFH010000356.1:0-3969 GCA_031379565.1 Alphaproteobacteria bacterium | reverse complement strand
GCGCCAGATCGCGACAATGCCTTGCGCACTGGCTGGCGGCTTCTGCCCGGTGAGCCGCTCGCGCACAATCATCCCCAGCGCATCCGCCAAGGGCGCGCTGGTGCGATCCTGCATCCGCGCGAAGCCGCGCTTGTCGCAGGCATCATTGAGCGCGGCGGTGAGATTGTTGGCGACGCCCTTCATCGCATTGGCGCCGAGGGCCTGCACGCGCATCTCTTCTGCCGCGTCGTACAAAGCGCGCGCATTGGCGCCGACGGGGCGAAACTGCGCGTGAGCTTTGTCATCGTGATAGGCTAGCCGCAGCGCCAACGCGTCGGCTTGCCCGCGCAACTTTTCCGCTTCCGGGCCGGAAATCACGCGCGGCGGCTGCGGCAGCACGATCTTCCCCGCGCTAAGCTTCGGCCCCTCCGCGCCAAAGGTAACCTCTAGCTCCTCCTCCGCACCCGCGAGCGCGCGCGTGCTCTGGGCCAGTGCACGCTTGAAGATTTCGACCGGGGTTTCCTTGAGGGGCATCGGTTAGGAAAAGATAGCCTCTGAGCCGGATTTGGCCAACCATGCTTGCCTTAGCTAAGTCAGTTAGCTAACTTGCGCCGCATGACCGGAAAAGTCACCATTCACGTCGCCAAGACCAACCTTTCCAAGCTTATCGCCAAGGCGGAGGCGGGCGAAGAGATCGTGATCTATCGCCGCGACAAGCCGGCGGCCAAGCTTGTGCCTGCGAACGACGTTAAAAACGTACTGCCCAACCGGGGTTTTGGAAATCTCAAGGGAATCATCGAGTTCGATGATCGGTTCTTCAATCCGTTGCCAGCACACATGCCGCTGAAGCCCACCAAAGCGAAGCGCAAGTGAAGCTGCTGCTCGATACCCACACGTTCATTTGGTGGGCGACGGGCGACACTAGGCGGCTTTCAGCGAAAGCCAAGAAGGCAATCGGCGCGCGGACGGCCCACATCTTCGTCAGCGCGATCTCAGCTTACGAAATGGCCTACAAGCATCGGATCGGCGATCTGCCGAAGGTCGGCTCGCTATTGATGCGCCTTGACGACGATTTGGTTGAGCGCGGCTTCTTCGACCTGCCGGTCAGCCTCGAACACGGTCGCCGCGCCGGGGAATTGGCCGACGATGACGGCGACCCGTTCGACCGGCTGCTCGCGGCGCAATCGATTGTCGAAAACATGCCAATTGTGAGCAACGACGAGAAGCTCAGCGCGTTAGGTGCGAAGCGGGTTTGGTGATCTTCAGCGATTCTGCGCTGGTTGGCAGAAGTCCAGAAATTCCACCAAATATGGATGCCAGCGTCTTGCGTCGAATCCACCACTTGCTGGCGACGGGTGCGAGATGTGAATCGCTGGCGCAACTAATTCTTCACCAACTCCGAACGCAAAAACATCGTCGCCATTGAGCGGCCCAATACTTTGAATTCGGATGCACGTGTTGCGCATCCTCTTCCATAGTCTTGTGCTCATTACGACAAAGCAGTCCGGCCGAACATGATTCAGCATCGCATCGAATGGCGCGCGCGACTCGTCGAAGTCGGTGTCAGCTGGTTCTTCCCCGGAGGGCCACATAGCGCGTTGAAAGTAATTGCAGTAGCAGACGCTATTCCAGAATGCCGCTTTGCCGCCACCCTGCGCCAGCTCAAAATCGCCTGAGAACGCCGCATAGGCGTTTCTGAACAGCCGGGTGGCCGCCCCGGGTCATCTGCCACGCCATAGTCGGAGACAACCTGCTGGGTGTGACGGCAATCCAATTTGTCCGGCTCAGGATCGTAGTGCGACTCGCCCACCAACAATAATCTCAGCCCGCGAAATTGAGGGTGCTGTGGAATCCACGGATCGAACCGCCAGTGTTGGGTCAAGCCACTTTCACCCGCGTCGCCGCTTCCGGCAAATCGGCTCCGAACGCGCGCTGGTAGAATTCCGCCACCGTCGGGCGTTCCAGTTCATCGCATTTGTTCACGAACGTCATCCGGAACGCCAACCCGATATCGCCAAAAATTTCGGCGTTCTGCGCCCATGTAATCACGGTGCGCGGGCTCATTACGGTGGAGATATCCCCACTCATGAAGGCGTTCCGCGTCATGTCGGCGACGCGCACCATGGCCATGATCGTGCGCTTGCCTTCGGCGGTATCGTAGCTCGGCGATTTCGCTAGCACGATGGCGGCTTCCGCGTCGTGATCGAGATAATTCAGCGTGGTGACGATGGACCAGCGATCCATCTGCCCTTGATTGATCTGCTGGGTGCCGTGATAAAGCCCGGTGGTGTCGCCGAGACCGATTGTGTTCGTGGTTGAGAACAAACGGAAGAACGGATTGGGAGAGATCACCCGGTTCTGATCCAAAAGCGTAAGTTTGCCGCTCGCTTCCAGCACGCGCTGGATCACGAACATCACGTCAGGCCGGCCCGCATCATATTCATCGAAGCAGATCGCCATCGGCCGTTGCAGCGCCCAGGGCAGCAGGCCTTCGCGAAACTCGGTGATCTGCTTGCCTTCCTTCAGCACGATCGCATCCTTGCCGACGAGATCGATGCGCGACACATGACTATCGAGGTTGATGCGGATTAGCGGCCAATTGAGGCGGGCCGCCACCTGCTCGACGTGAGTCGATTTGCCGGTGCCGTGATAGCCCTGGATCATCACCCGCCGGTTGTGGGCGAAGCCCGCCAGGATGGCCAACGTGGTTTGCGGGTCGAAGCGGTACGCCTCGTCGAGCTCGGGCACATGCTCGCCGCGCTTGGAGAAGGCCGGAACCTTCATGTCGCTATCGACGCCGAAACTGCGGGCGGAGACCTGCTTATCGGGCTTGGCGGTGAGGAGATCGTCGGCGGTGGTCATTGCATCTCTGTTTTGATTTGGGCCGTCAGCTTAGGGCCTTGGACCGCCGGCTTCCAGCCGGCTCTTGAGCCAGCGGTCCACTCAAACCAGGCCGCCGGCTTTCAGCGTCTGGTAGGCGTGCACAACCCTCTGCAATTGCGCTTCGGCGCCGCGATCGCCGCCATTGGAATCGGGGTGCCAGCGTTTGACCTGTTCGGCGTAGCGGGCGCGTATTTCCGCCGCTGTCGCTGCTTCACCAAGCGATAGCGCCTCCAGCGATGTCCGCTGCAGCCGGCTCAAGCGCCGCGCCGGCTCGGGCCGATTGGCCGCCGCGTTCGCTGCATCGGGACCGAACATATCGTAGGGATCGACGCGCTTGCCGGCTTGGTGACTGCGCATACTGGCCGAGAGACGATCGCCCTTACCGCCGCGCAATGTCCAGGTCGGGCGATGGCCGGTCTCCTCCTTGCGCTGAAAATCCGCCAATTCGTCGTCGCTCATGCCGGAGAAATAGTTCCAGCGGCGGTTATAATCGGCGGCGTGATCGACGCAGAAATGCCAATACTCATTAGAGCGGTCGCGCCCTTTGGGCGCCTTATGCAGGCCCGCGCGCTGGCAGCCGATATGGTCGCACGGGGTCGGCGGCGGCTCACGCACCACCTTTTCCTTGGCGCTCGATTTCTTGACGCGGATGTCCACGAATTTGGGACGATAGGCGAATTCGTCGGTCATGAAGCTGGGGTCTGTGGCATAAGGGGCGAGAGTATGGGGCGCCAAAGGCTAAGCGGACAAGGAATTGACAACAGCTAAACACCATCTTTCGCGCGCCTCGCGCATCGAAACCCTGCTTCGAGCACGATTTGCCCGGGCGGAGATTTCGGTCATCGACGAATCCAGCCTCCACGCCGGCCACGCCGGGGCCAGACCGCAGGGCGAAACCCATTTCCGGCTGCGGATCGTCTCGGCCGATTTCGCTGGGCAAAGCCGCCTCGATCGTCAACGGCTCATTCACACCCTCTTGCGCGAGGAATTCGACAACGGCCTGCACGCGCTGGCGATGGACCTGAAAGCGCCGGGCGAGGGCTAGCCCCCGGCCAAGCGCAACGCGGCCAGGCGCGCGAACAGCAACGTCACCGCTTTGCGGCGCGC
>JANNFH010000318.1:0-3029 GCA_031379565.1 Alphaproteobacteria bacterium | reverse complement strand
CACACCAACCTCCCGCCGCCCCCCCTATTTTCCCGCCCCCCCCCGTTGGGGGGGGGGGGGGGGGCGCGCCGCCGCGGGCGGCCCCCCCCCCCCCCACCGCAACGGGCTTCACGCGCCTGCAACCGGTTTTCGCGGCCTGCTTCTGGCTTTGAGCCAGGGGGCCGCGATGCCGGGCAAGCCCATCACCGACAACCAAGCGAGGCTCTACATGGAATTGATCGAAACGCATGAGAAACAAACCGCGGCGGCCAAGGCCGGCTTCTCGCTTGCGAGCGGCCGGCGGCTGCATCACGACCCACGGCTGCCGTCGCAGAAGAAAACCCCGCGCACTTGGCGCACGCGCGCCGATCCCTTGGCGCAGGTGTGGGACAGCGAGATTGTTCCGCTGTTGCAGCGGGCGCCGGGGCTGAAGGCGGTGACCATCCTGCACGAATTGGAGCGCCGCTTTCCGGGTCGCTTCGGTGAAAACATTCGCCGCACCTTGGAGCGGCGGGTGACACAGTGGAGGCGTTTCAATGGTCCTGAGAAGGAAGTGATGTTTCCCCAGACCATGGCCCCCGGCGCGGCCGGGCAGTCCGATTTCACCCATTGCGACGATCTTGGCGTCACCATAGCGGGCGCGGACTTGCCGCATCTTCTGTATCATTTCGCCTTGCCGTTTTCCGGCTTCGAGCATGGCGTGCCGATTCTGTCGGGCGAGAGCTTTGTCGCGCTCGCCGAGGGGCTGATCGAAGCGTTGACGCTGCTGGGCGGGGCACCGAAGACACATCGCACCGACAGCTTGTCGGCGGCGTTTCGCAACCTCTCAAACGACGCCGCCGTCGATCAGACCCGCCGCTACCAAGAGCTTTGCGCGCATTATCGCATGGCGCCGACGCGCAACAATCGCGGGCAAGCCCATGAGAACGGCTCGATCGAGAGCCGCAACGGCCACGCCAAGGTGCGCCTGGATCAGGCGCTGATGCTGCGCGGCTCGCGCGATTTCGACGATCTTTCCGCCTATCGCGGTTTCATCGCCGCGATGTTCGCCGGCCACAATGGCCGTCGCCGCGCCGCGATCGAGCACGAGCGCGGCCATCTGGCGGCGCTGCCGGCTGCGCCCGCCGCGGCCTGGGAGAGCGCCGTCGCGCGCATCACCTGCCATGGCGGCTTCACCCATGGGCGGGCTTTTTACACCGTGCCCTCGCGCCTGATCGGCGCGCGTTTGCGTTTGCGTGTCTATGCCGACGAGCTGGTCGGCTATCTTGGCGGCGTCGAGGTGGCGCGGCTGGCGCGCTGGCATGGCGCCGCACGCGGCCATGTCGTCGATTATCGCCATGTGCTGGCGAGCTTGAAAGTGAAGCCTGGCGCGCTGCCAGGCCTGCGTTACCGCGACGGCTTATGGCCGCGCCCGGCCTACGCCCGCGCCTACGATGCGCTGATCGCCGCACTGCCGCTCAAGGCCGCCTGCCGCGCCGCCATCGCGCTGTTGGCGCTCGCGCACGAAGAGGGCTGCGAAGCCGATCTCGCTTGCGCCTTGGACGCCATCCTCGATTCCGGCGAGACGCCAGACCCCGATGTTTTGCGCCAGCACTTCGCACGCCGTGAGAGCCAAGCGCCGGGCGTCGTCGTCGCGCTGCCGGCAAGCTCGAGCTACGATGCGCTGCTCTCCGCGCCGGGCTGGATCGAGGCCGCGGCATGAACGCGCTTCAAACTTCAAAACCATCGATCAGCGTCGATGTCGCCCGCTTGCCGGTGATGCTCACCGAATTGCGCTTGCCGACCATCGCCCGGCTGTGGCCGGCCATCGCCGAAACCGCCGACGCCGAGAGCTGGCCGGCGTCGCGCTTCTTGGGCGCGCTTGTCGAACACGAACTGGCCGAGCGCGAGCAGCGGCGCGTCATGCGCCATGCCCTTGAGGCGCGGCTGCCGCACGCCAAAACCTTCGACAGCTTCGATTTCGCCGCTGCGCCGATGGTGTCGAAGGCGCGTTTTCTCGCCTTGGCGCAGGGCGATGCCTGGCTCGACAAGGGAACCAATATCCTGCTTTTTGGCCCGCCGGGATCGGGAAAAACCCATCTCGCAGCAGCGCTCGGATACGCCCTCATCGACAATGGCTTTCGCGTGCTGTTCGCGCGCACCACTGACCTGGTGCAACGCCTGCAGGCCGCACGGCAAAACCTCGCGCTCGAAGCCGCTATCGCCAAGCTCGATAAATATCACCTGCTGATCCTCGACGATCTGGCTTACGTCCAGAAAAGCCAGGCCGAAACCAGCGTGCTCTTCGAGCTGATCTCGGCGCGCTACGAACGGCGCGCGCTGATGATCACCGCCAACCAGCCCTTCGGCGCCTGGGACAACATCTTCCCCGACAAAGCCATGACCGTCGCCGCCATAGACCGGCTCGTGCATCACGCCATCATTGTGGAAATGAACGTCGAGAGCTACCGCCGCCGCGCCGCCGCCGAACGCGGCAAAGCCGAAGCAAGGCCTCGTCCCGCAAAAGCGCCGACCGAACCAAGCAACCCAGAAGCCGGGTAATTGTCGCTCAGCGACAATTACCTCAACCCAAGGAGGCCATCACCGACAACTACCCGCACCACAGGCGCGCCCCGCAAATTGTCGGACCGCTCACGATAATTGACGTTGCACACTCACGGGCGCAATCGGGTCAGCATCAATCTTGACCCCGACAATCGCTACTTTCACTTCGTGCCGCTCAGCGTGACGGTAACTGAACGAACCCAGGGGCGCGCGCTCCGGGCGTTACCTCAGTGCAACGGCAAGATCGCGTTGCACTGAAGTTTCTTGGGGCGCGAGACGCATGCGGCAGCGCGGCTCGATAGTCCGTGGTCGGTGTGTCGGGGCGCGGGAAGGGCCGGCTCGATCTGAAACTGCCAGCTATGATCCAACCAGGTCGAGCTGCCTTTCTACTTTCCCAATGACAGCGTTGCGGGAGATTTGGCGGCCACCTTCCCAATCACCGCATTGCCTGTGACCGACGCAAACTACCTTGCCGACAGCGTTCCGGGCATCCGACCTTGCCTATC
>JANNFH010000300.1:0-2792 GCA_031379565.1 Alphaproteobacteria bacterium | reverse complement strand
CGTACAGCCCCAATGCGTGTGCGGTGGCTGGTTTGGTTGAGTAAGGGCGCCGTGTGTCGGCGACCCAGTCTCGTAGCGTCGAGTTGTGTCCCATGGCAAAGCGTGTCCTGATCGTCGATGACGATCCTGTCCAACGTCGTCTGTTGGAAGAGAATGTGAAGCGTCTCGGCTATGAAGCCAAGACAGCGCAGGGTGGCGAACAAGCCCTGCAGATCCTCGAAGGCCCCGATCGCGGGTCGATCTCCGTCGTGCTGCTCGATCTCGTGATGCCCGGCGTCGACGGCATGGCCGTGCTGGCCAAGGTCGCCGAGAAACCCGGCACGCCGCCGATCATCGTGCAGACGGCCCATGGCTCCATCGACGCCGCCATCTCCGCCATGCGCGCGGGCGCGGTCGATTTCGTGATCAAGCCGGCGAGCCCGGAACGTCTTGAAGTGTCGCTGAAAAGCGCGCTGAAGATCGAAGCCCTGCAAGGTGAAATCACGCGCCTGAAGAAGAAGAACGAGGGCACGCTGACGTTCTCGGACCTCGTGCTGCGCGGCGACGCCATGCAGCGCGTGATCATGCTCGGCAAGCGCGCCGCGGCGTCGAACATCCCGGTGCTGATCGAAGGCGAATCGGGCGTCGGCAAGGAGCTGATCGCCCGCGCGGTGCAGGGCGAAAGCGAACGCAAGGCGAAGCCGTTCGTGGTCGTCAACTGCGGCGCGATCCCGGAAAATCTGGTCGAAAGCATTCTGTTCGGCCACGAGAAGGGCTCGTTCACCGGTGCTGTCGACCGGCGCATCGGCAAGTTCCAGGAAGCCGACGGCGGCACGCTGTTCCTCGACGAAGTCGGTGAGCTGCCTCTTGATGCGCAAGTCAAGTTGCTGCGCGCTCTGCAAGAGGGCGAGATCGATCCGGTCGGCTCGAAGAAATCGGTGAAGGTCAACTTCCGTCTGATTTCGGCGACCAATCGCGACATGATCCTGCAGGTCAAGGATGGCAAGTTCCGCGAGGATCTCTACTACCGCCTGAACGTGTTTCCGATCTGGGTGCCGCCGCTGCGCGACCGCCTTGAAGACGTCGCCGATCTGGCGCGCTACTTCATGGCGCGCTTCGCTGCGGAAGAGGGCAAGCGCGTCACCGGCATCTCGAATGCGGCGATCGAATTGCTGACGGCATACTCGTGGCCGGGCAACGTGCGCCAGTTGGAGAACGCGGTTTTCCGCGCCGTGGTGCTGTGTGACACGAATGAAATCGGTATCGGCGAGTTCCCGCAGATCGCGGTGCATGTCGATGGTTTCAAGGCGAGTGTGCCGGCGGCGCCGGGACAGGTTTCGCGGATCCCGGTCATCAACGGTCCGGTCGTGCTCGGTGCGGAACGCTCTGTGCCGCAGACACTGGCGATGGGCACCGGTCGCGGCGCGCTCGGTATTCCCGCGGTCGACGAAGCCGGCGAGATCCGCTCGCTCGAGTCGATGGAAGCCGACATGATCCGTCTGGCGCTCGGCCGCTATCGCGGCCACATGACGGAAGTGGCCAAGCGGCTCAATATCGGCCGTTCGACGCTGTATCGCAAGATGAAGGACTACGGTCTGGAAGAACGCGAAGCGGACGTGGCGTGACTCCTTCCTTCTCCCCCGCGCCTTCGCGGGGGAGAAGGTGGCCGCAGGCCGGATGAGGGGCAGCATCCGCTCTGGCGGTGATCGGGCAACTCGCACAACACCAATAGTTTGACGGCTGAGCGATCGCCGTTCGAACAAGTTCCTGCCCCTCACCCGCCCTATCGGGCACCCACTCCCCCTCGTGAAGACGAGGGGGAGTGGGAAGTAAATTCCGACGGCCTTTGCGGCCTCGGTTTGCCAGGAAGCCGTCGATGCCGCGAGGCGTTGGCGGCCTTTTGGCGTGTGCGCCGGGCTCGGTGGTGTTGCGGGGTTTCGCCAACTCGCGTAAGTGAGCTGCCATGTCGGACAACCTGCTGATACTCGTCATTGGGCGAATTACGGACCCCGCCGCGTAAGCGCGCCGGGGACGCCTGCGCGTTGCGCAGCCAGATTTGCCAATTTTTTCCGACATCCGAGATCGACCAGCCATGACCGATGAGACAACCAAGCCGGCCGCAGGCCGCGACTGGGGCAAGACCCTGGCGTTGCCGCAGACCGATTTTCCGATGCGCGCGGGCCTGCCACAGCTGGAGCCGAAAATTCTCGAAAGATGGCACAAGACCGACCTGTATGCGCAGTTGCGCAAAAGCGCGAAAGGCAAACCGAAGTTCATCCTGCACGATGGGCCGCCGTATGCGAACGGGCACATCCACATCGGGCATGCGCTGAACAAGATCCTGAAAGATCTCGTGACGCGCAGCCAGCAGATGCTCGGTTTCGATTCGAACTACGTGCCGGGTTGGGACTGCCATGGCCTGCCGATCGAGTGGAAGATCGAGGAAGAATATCGCGCCAAGGGCAAGAACAAAGATGCCGTGCCGGTGATCGAATTTCGCCGCGAATGTCGCGCGTTCGCCGAAAAGTGGATGGCGGTGCAGTCGGAGGAGTTCCAGCGTCTCGGCGTGGTCGGCGATTTCAAGAACCCGTATTCGACGATGACGTATCCGGCCGAAGCTGCGATCGCGCGCGAGCTGCACAAGTTCGCTGAAACGGGGCAGCTGTATCGCGGCTCAAAGCCGGTGATGTGGAGCGTGGTCGAGAAGACGGCGCTGGCGGAGGCCGAGGTCGAGTATCACGATTATCAGAGCGATATGGTGTGGGTGAAGTTTCCGGTTCGCGACTCGCGAGGTTTGGCCGGTGCTTCTGTTA
>JANNFH010000276.1:0-2016 GCA_031379565.1 Alphaproteobacteria bacterium | reverse complement strand
AAATCGCCCATTGATTGTTGACGACATTGATGATCACCGGCGCCCGATAGACGGTGGCAAACGTCATCGCGGCGTGGAAATCTCCCTCCGCCGTCGCGCCTTCGCCAACCCAGGTCGCGGCGATGCGGTCGTCGTTTTTGTAGGCCGACGCCATCGCCCAGCCGACAGCTTGAGGCAATTGGGTGGCGAGGTTGCCGGAGATGGTGAAGAAGCCGTATTTCTTCGAGGAATACATCACCGGCAATTGCCGGCCTTTGCAGGGATCGCGCTGGTTTGAATAGATCTGGCACATCATGTCGACGAGCGGATACTCGCGCGCAATCAGGATGCCTTGCTGGCGGTAGGAGGGAAAGCACATGTCCTCGGCGTCGAGCGCGTAGGTTTGTGCGATCGAAATTGCCTCCTCGCCGAGGCTCTGCATGTAGAAGGAGGTTTTGCCCTGGCGCTGGGCGCGGTGCATGCGTTCATCGAATGCGCGCAGCAGCAGCATGTGCTTGAGGCCGCGCCGCAGCGTTTCCGCTTCCAGGCGCGGCTGCCACGGCCCGTGCGCTTCACCGTCGCCGTCAAGCACGCGGACAAGCCCAAACGCCATCTCGCGGATGTCGGAAGCCTTGGCATCGGTGCGCGGGCGCGGCGTCTCGCCCGCTTCTGGAAAATGCCATTGGCTGAAATCGGGCTTGTCGCCCGGCCGGGCGCGGGGCGTTGGCACGCGGAGTTCGAGCGCGCTCGAATTCCGGAGATTTCTCTGCTCGCCTTCAGCCACGCTTTACGCTCCCTTAGCGGCTCGCGCCTCTGCGATGCGCCGCGCCACGATGCGGTCGGCGGCAATATGCGGCGCAACGCCCTCGCGCTTGGCCTCTTCCAACACCAAAATCAAGCGATCTGGAATAGCCCAGACGCGGACCTCCGCTTCGGAGACGGATTGACCCAGATATTCGCATGATACGTTGATAATGCCGCCGGCGTTGACGACATAATCGGGGGCGTAGGTGATCCCCCGCGCGAGGAGGCGTGCGCCATCCGCTTCGGTCAGGAGTTGGTTGTTCGCGGCGCCGCAAATAATTGGCGCGCCCAGTTCGGGGATGGTGTCGGGGTTAAGCCCCGCGCCGAGCGCGCAAGGCGAGAACAAGTCGGCCTCGACCGCATGGATGCGCTCGATCGGGGCGATCTCCGCGCCCAGAGCGGCGGCGCGCTCCAGCCGTTCCCGGCTGACGTCGGAGACGACCAGCTTGGCGCCAGCTTGGCTGAGCAATTCCACCAACCCCAAGCCCACCGCGCCTACGCCCTGAATGGCCACGCGTTTGCCGCTCACTTTGCCGCCCAGCAGCCGCTCAATCGAGAGGAACACCCCGAGCGAAGTCCATGGTGAAGGATCACCGCCGGCCTGACCGGCTTCTTTTGGGATGCCGGTTACAAACGAAGTGCGCCGGGAAATGGTCTTCATGTCTGCGACGGTGGCGCCGACATCCTCGGCGGTGATGTAGCGCCCGCCCAAACCTTCCACGGCCTCGCCGAATCTTTCCAGGCACGCCGCGCGGTTGGGACCGACCTCATAGATCACCGCCTTGCCGCCGCCGAGTGGCAATTCGGCCATCGCGTTTTTGTAGGTCATGCCACGCGAGAGCCGCAGCGCATCGGTCAGAGCGTCCTCATCGCGGGCATAGCTCCAAATCCGGCAACCGCCGGCGGCCGGGCCAAGCATTATGGAATGCACCGCAATAATCCCGGCGACACCCAATTTCTGATCTTGGAAGAAGGCGACTTCCTCATGCCCGTCGAACTGTGAATTTGCCTCTGGCTTCACTGAATCGGCTCCTCGAACAGCAAAGCGCGGGCATAGCGCATCGGCGGCGAACCGAAAGACAAGATGCCGTCATGATAGGTCTTGATCGCGAAGCCCGGACGCGCCTCGGCGGCGGCGCGGGTTGCCTGGTGCTCCAGCAGGCCGACAAAATAGGTTGAGAGTTGCGTCGAAGAGAGCTGCGCGCGCCGCCACTTGCCGGCCGCTTCGCGCTC
>JANNFH010000224.1:0-5734 GCA_031379565.1 Alphaproteobacteria bacterium | reverse complement strand
CGCACCTTCGCCGCCGGCGATGCCAAGAAACGTCTGCGCGATCTGCATCGCGCGGTCGGAATCGCCGGCGCTGCGCACGGTGCCCGAAAGCACCACGGAGGCGTTGACCGCCTCGGCGTGGATGTTGCCGTCGGGCGCGTGGCGCGCCAAGATTTCGTTGAGCGCGCTGACGTCGGGCTCCACCCGAATCTCGACATTGGCGACTTGGCGCCCTTGTGCGTCGAAAAAGAAGATGTTGGTCGAGCCCAAAGCGCGCCCGATCACGTAGGCGCGGCGCGAGGTGCGCACCACCGCATCGGCGACGCGCGGGTTGGAAATGAGCACATCACGGGCGTCAGCAGGCAAATCGATGATCGCCGACCGACCGAAGGGCAGAACGATAGAAGCCGAGTTCGCGCCTCCGCCGTTGGAGATGTGCGGCGCGTCCGCTGGAATCGATTGCGCGCCTGCCACGCCCGGCGCCAGCGCGATCGCCGCGGAAGCCGCCAGCATTACGGCGCGGCGGAAAGTGTTCGACGCGCTCATGAGCCGCCTCCCGACACGCTGCCAAAGGCGTGGACGCGAACCGTGCCGGGCGCGCCGCTGACTCCGCGTTGCGCTCGCGGCGTATGCATGCCTACGGTTTGCGCCTCCACGCCGCGTAGCGCCAAGGTCAGGTCGCCTTGCCCCTCGGCCTGAGCCAGCGTGCGCGCATCACCGGCGCTGAGTTCGAGCACGGCCACCGAAGCCATGGTCCGCGCTGGCGCATCGCCAGCGGTTTGCGGCTGCACGATATCATCGAGCGCCAGCACCCGAATGTCCTCAAGCACGATGGCGCTGCGCGCCTGTTCGCGACCGTTATCGCCCGGGATCATGGAGGTGACGATCACATCGACATGGTCATTAGGTTGAATGAAGCCGCCGGCCGAGCTGTTGGGGTTCACTTCAATGGCGATGGCGCGGAAACCTGGATCAAGCTGCGCCGCCATAAAGCCGTGGCCGTCCGGTTGCAGCACCGAGCCCTGTGTGACCGGTTCGCCCTGAAGGAAGGGACGACGCGTCACGGCGCCGACATACTCAGCCTGCGCCGCGGGCTGTTGCGAAACGCGAATAAATTGCGGCGCGACAGATTCTTGGGGGAAGAGCCGCACCGCCAAGTCGCTCGGGACCAAAGCCGCGCCCTGTGGGATATCTCGCGTCACCACCAGCACTTGCTCGCCGCCGATATTCTGCGGAGCCTCCGCGGACGCTGGCTCGGCGCGTTGGCCGCCCATGCTGCGAATTATGAGCAGGGCGCCGATCGCTGCAATCGCAGCTACGGCTAGGACGATCAGCTGTCGCGCTGACATGAATTAAACTCCCCCGCGCGAGCGGCCCCATGAATGTGAACCGACAAGATCATGCGTGTGGCTAAGGCAGGGTTAACGCGCTCGGCTCGAACGGCAGCGCGCCGAGCGCCATCAGCCCACCCGTCATAATGGCGACGCCGTAGGGAACGCCGCCGCGAAGTTTTAACAAACGGTTGACGAAAGCGGGGCGCGTCTCCGCCGGCTTCACCCGCCAGCGCGTGACCAGCAGCACGAGCGTCATCACGCCCCCAGCCAGCGCGGTCCAGAGCGCGAACTGGCCAAAGGCGGCAAAGCCGGTCCAAACCGCTGCAGCTGCGATCAATTTGGCGTCGCCGCCGCCGAACACGTTGATCTGGAAGAGCAAAAACCCCAGCGCCAGCATCGCGATTCCAAACAGCAGATGCAGGCCGATGGTCGCGAGCGGCACGCCCGTCGCCAGCGCCGCTATGGGAAACAGCGCGGCCAGCGCCAGCGAAACCCAATTGGGGATGGTCATCGTCGCCACGTCCGAACCGGCGGCGAAGATAAGCAATCCCGAAAACGCGCCAAGCGCCAATATTTCCAGCATGGCGCGAGCATTGCGCCGATGCGCGTCAAAAAAACCTTAAAGAAAAACGCCGCCCGGTGAGGCGGCGCGAGGCAGGGGAAAAGAAGGGCGCCCGCCCGGGCCGCGTGAACGCGGCCCGGGCGAACCTTAGGCTTAAGATTAGTTCAGTTCCGCGGCGATGGAGTTGAACGTGCCAGTGAGGCCCGTGCCCAGCGAGGTAACCGCGCCGATAATGACGACGCCGATGAGGGCGGCGATCAGGCCGTATTCAATGGCAGTAGCGCCATCTTCGTTGTTCAGGAAACGCTTCATATTGGTCAACATTTTTATCGCTCCGATGTCGAGTGCTTTTCACCAGTCCAGAAGAGGCGCCGCACCCGACGACCCAAACCAGACACGAGGGACATTAGCGCCATGTCGCTTAAAGTTTCGGCTAGCAAGCGAAGTAAATATTTCGTTGCCACCGAGCGCGGAATCCGCATTCGCCAGCGGGGGGCGCGCACTATTAGCGATACGGCAACCATTCGCGCGTAGCAGATTCCGCTGTGGACAAAGCATCGGAGCGGATAATGCGCGCGCAGACATGGACAAATCGGGTTCGAATGCTTGCCGCGCTCTGCGCCGGTGCGTTTAGTGTCCTCGCCGCAAGCGCTGATTTCGCGCGCGCCAACGACATTCGGGTCGCCTTGGACCAAGCCATACCCATCCGCCTTGCCCAGCCCGCCCAAGGCGTCGCCATCGGCAATCCGTCCATCGCCGGCGTTTCCGTGCAGAACGATCGGTTCTTGTTCGTCACCGGTCGTTCCTACGGCACCACCAATCTCGTCGTTGTCGGCGAGGAGGGACGGGTGCTTTATTCCGGACTCGTAACCGTAACGCCGGATGAAACCAATGTGGTGATGGTGACGCGCGGGGCGCAGACCGCCCGCCTCGAATGCACGCCGCTATGCCGGGCCCGGCCCGATATCGGCGATAGCCCGACCGCCTACAATTCCGCCAGCGAACAGATCCTCGGTCACGCTGCGACGGCGAACGCCGCCGCGGAATAAAAGGTATTAACCGATTCGTTTGACGGCTTCTCAAGGCTTCTGCGCGTAGATTCGTGCGCGGAGGCGTTATGTTTGGCGTGGCGAAATTCGTTCCAGCGGCGATGCGACGCTTTCGCCGCGACCGATCCGGCCAAGCCATGGTCGAGTTCGGGCTCGTCGCGCTGCCGTTTTTCTTGCTGATGTTCGGGCTTGCCGAAATCGGCCTGATCGGGTTCGCGCAAACCAGCCTCGATCATGCCGTCTCCGATACAGTGCGGCGCATTCGCACCGGCGAGTCACAGGGCGCGGGCGAAACCTACACCCAAGTGCAAACCACGCTGTGCAACGAGATGACCCAATTGATGGCGCTCACTTGCGACGGCAATCTGTTTCTGGATGTCGATACCTTCGCGTCATTCGTTACGGTTTCGAATACTTCGCCAATTTCAGGCGGCAACCTGAATACCGGCTCATTTGGTTTCAGTCCGGGTACGGCCTCAGGCATCGTCGTGGTTCGCGCCTATTACCGCTGGCACGTGCTGACGCCGGTATTCCAGGGCGTGTTCGCAAACGTGTCGGGCGGGGACCGCGTTCTCGTATCAACCATGATGTTCCGCAACGAGCCGTTCTAATGCACGCACTTTCCCGCCTCCGCTGCTTTGCCAGCGCCAAGAATGGCTTGGCCGCGGTCGAATTCGCGTTGATTGCGCCGATGATGGTGTTCCTGCTGTTTGGCGCCGTTGATTTGATCGACGCCCTTGGCGCCAATCGCAACGCGCAAAACGTCGCCGCTTCGCTCGCCGATGTCGTCGCCCGCGACACTGAGGTTTCCAACGCGGAAATGACCGGAATTTGGAGCGCCGCGGACATTTTGATGTTCCCCGAGAGCGCCGCCACCATGGACATTCGGCTCACCAGCGTAATGATCGAAAGCGCGACCGTCGCGCGTGTGGTCTGGAGTGAGGGCCATAACGGCTTCGCGGCGCTTGCAGCCAACAGCGTTGTCACCATGCCGGCGGCGATGATGACGCCGGGCTCTTGCATCATCATGGCCGACAGCGGCTACCATTACGTGCCCCCGCTCGGTTTTCTGTTCGGTTCGGGCGTGAACATGTCGCACACGTCCTATCGCCGATCACGCCTGGTCGATCCGATCCCACGGGTGGCGTAGGCCCGTTCCCGAAAAGTGTTACGCGGTTTTCGGACGAGAACGGGCCTATTTGGAATGTAGAGCGGCTTTGTCCCGAAGGGACTGAGTCAGTCCATTCGGGAGTCGCTCTGGCCCACTTGACGGCGCGGCGCACTGGGCGATCATCGCCATATGAAACAGCTTGGCACGCCTGAAGCAGCCGTCGATCTGCTCGAACTTATGCACACACGGGCGGTCACCGCGTTGATCGAAGCTGTACGCCGCTTCGCCGAGCAGGGGACGCCGCCAACAAGCGAAGAACGCGCGCTGTTCCGCTATCCCGAATTGCGGGTGACGTATCTGCCGACCGGGCCGACGCCAAAGCTCGCACGCGCGTTTGGTCAATTGATGGGCCCGGGCGAATACGCCGTCACCATCACCCAGCCGGGCTTCTTTAGGGCATATCTGCTGGAGCAATTGTCATTGCTGGCCGGCGATTACGGCGTTGAGCTCAGCGTCCGCGTCAGCGACACCGAAATTCCGTACTCGTTTGTGCTTGAAGCCGCCGGCGCGGCCGCGTTCGAGAACGTCCCCACGGAAGAATTGGCCCGCCACTTCCCGAATCCGCGTCTCGCCCAGGTGGGTGACGCGGTGGTCGACGGCTTGCGCCTCGAGCGCCTTGACGGATCGCGCCCACTGGCGCTGTTCGACGCCCCGCGCACCGATTATTCGCTGAAGCGCATCGAGCACTACACCGGCGCGCCGTGGCAGGACGTGCAGCCTTGGATATTGTTTACCAATTACCAGCGTTACGTCGAAGAATTTGTTCGCTGGGCTGCTGAGGGCGTGAAGGATGGCCCCAAAGGCTGGGCGCTCTCATGCCCTGGCCGCGTGCGCATCGAGAGCGGCGATGCGGACGGCGAGCGCAAGGCGCTTGAGGCGCCCTGGCGCAAGTATCAGATGCCGGCTTATCATTTGACGACGCCTGACCATGACGGCGTGACGCTGGTGAATATTGGCGTTGGCCCGTCCAACGCCAAAACCATCACCGATCACCTCGCCGTGTTGCGCCCGCATTGCTGGCTCATGATCGGCCATTGCGGCGGCTTGCGGCACACCCAGCGTATCGGCGACTACGTGCTCGCGCACGCCTATTTGCGCCGCGATAAAATCCTCGACGACCACGTTCCGCTGGAAGTGCCGATCCCCGCTATCGCCGAAGTGCAAGTGGCGCTGCAGCAAGCAGCCGCCGCGGTGTCGGGCGACGACAAGGACGAACTGCGCCGCCGCCTGCGCACCGGCACAGTCGTCTCCTACGCCGACCGCAATTGGGAGCTTAATTACAACCAAGAGCGCCGGCTGCTTTCGCAGTCGCGGGCCATCGCCGTCGATATGGAAAGCGCCTGCGTCGCCACCCAGGGCTTTCGCTTGCGGGTGCCGTACGGGGTGCTGCTCTGCGTCTCCGACAAACCCATCCACGGCGAAATCAAGATGCCGGGCGCAGCCGACCGTTTCTACGAAAGCGCCATCGCCGCGCATCTGCGCATCGGTTTGGAGGCGGTGGCGCTGTTGAAACAGAACCGCGACCGGCTGCACTCGCGCAAACTCCGCGCCTTCGATGAGCCGCCGTTTCGGTAAGGTGGCCGAAGTGCTATGCCGTCATTCCGGATCGCGCTCCGCGCGTCCGGAATGACGGGATAGA
>JANNFH010000230.1:0-4641 GCA_031379565.1 Alphaproteobacteria bacterium | reverse complement strand
CAGGGGTGCAGCGACGACGATGGGGAGCACGTCGATCCAACGAGTGATACCCGTCAGCGCCCCCGCAAGCGGCGGACAGCGCCAAAATAACGGCGGCGGCGAGACAGCGCATCAGGAACAGGTTTCGCCGCCGGCGCCCGTCCCGAGGACCGGATGACCCGCAGCTTCGCCGATTAGCGCCATGATCTCCGCGCCGAGTTGGAGGTCAGGCAGATGGCCGAACATGTGTCGGCGCAAACGCCCATCGCGGTCGATCAACAGCGTGGTCGGCGTGCCGCGCATCTCGTAGGCGCGCATCGTCAGCGGCGTGGCCCCGCTGGAAGCGGGTTCATCGATCCCCACCGGGAATTTGATCCGGTATTCGTGCAAAAAGGCCTTGAGCGCGGTCGGTGTCATGGCGTCATGATGTTCGAACACCGTGTGTAAACCGATTACGGCCACGTCCTCTTCGCTAAAGCTCTCGCGCACCCGTTGGGCTTGCGGCAGCCCCTGGCTCACACAGCCGGGGCAGAGCATTTGAAACGCGGTCGCCATCACCACTTTGCCGCGCAGAGCCGCTAGAGAAAGTGGCGCCGCCGTGTTGAACCATTGAATCGTACGCCATTCCGGCGCTGCCTGCAGAGGGGTCATGGGTTCTCCTTTCGCGCGCTAGAGCGCCCGCCGAAACAGCTCATTGTAGTTCGCGCCGTCGAACGGTACGGCGTTTGTGGCGGTGGCCAAATCGCTCAGTGCATAATCGCGCGCGGATTCGTTCCAATGTGCTTCGCGCACGCCTATCGCCGAGAGCGAAGGGGGTAAGCCGATACGCGCGTTGAGCGCGGCGATGGCTTCAGCCAAATCGGCGCCGGCTGGCAAACCCATGGCGTGCCGCAAGCGCACAAATTTCGCTTCCGCCGCGCCGCCGATCATCGCCAACGCATGGGGCAGGATTACCGCATTCAGCGTGCCGTGATGCAGCTTCAGTTCGCTCACCCTCCCGAGCGCATGGCTGAGCCCATGCGCCGCGCCGAGACCCTTCACGAACGCCAGCGCGCCCTCGAATGAGGCCATCATCATGTCCCAGCGCGCCTCGCGGTCGGCGCCGTCAGCCACCGAGCGTTCCAGCGCCCCGCCGCGGATGGCGCGCTCAACGCCGTCGAGCCCGATTGCCTCAGCAGGCGGATGCACGATCGGGGAAAGCACCGCCTCGATGCAATGGGTCACGGCGTCCATGCCGGTGGCTGCCGTCAAAAGCGGCGGCAGACCGAGCGTCAGCTCCGGATCGCAGATCGCGTGCGCCGGCAACAGGAAGGGCGAGACAAACGTCTCCTTGCGTCCCGATTCGAGAATCAAAACGGCGCCGACGGAAACTTCGCTGCCGGTACCCGCCGTGGTTGGTATCGCCATCAGCGGCGGGATTTTCCCGATCAGCCGCATGCCGCGTTGGGCGGCGCCGTAGCGATCATAGGGCGGCTCGTGCGTGACCATCAGCCCAACCAACTTGGCCAGATCCATCGACGAGCCCCCGCCCAGCGCGACGATGCCGTCAGCTTCGGCGGCGCGATACGCCGCTGCCGCTTCGCGCGCGGCCTGTTCGGTCGGGTTTGACGGCGTATCGGTGTAAAGTCCCGCCGGCGCGCTGCCGAGCGCATCGAGCAATCTTTGCAGCAAGCCATTGGCTTTCAGGCCGGGATCGGTGACCACGAACGCGCGTTTGACGCCCAGCCGCGCCAGAATTTTCGGCGCTTGCGCCAGCGCGCCGAACTCGAATGTGCACGGAGTGAGATAATTCATGCTCGCCATGGGCGCCTCCTGCGCGTTGGGATAGCGAGTCCGATGGCTGATGTCGAAGCGGGGAGGATAGGTTCCGGTGCAGGCGGCGCGCTCGAATCTGAATCGCGACGCCCATGGCCGCCCGCCCCCAGTGGGGGCGGGGAAAGGGGTGGGGTGAGGGGCGCTTCAACGTTTGATGCTTGGGCAAATGCGCAAACACTTGAAGCCTCGCGCCCTACGCCCTCACCCCCACCCTGCCCTCCCCCCTCCAGGGGAGGGTTCCGGTGTTTGATGCAAGCGACGCGCTCGAACCTGAATCGCACGGCCGAGGCCGCCGCAGGGGGAGGGGTTTCGGGTTTGCCGGCGGCGCCCGTGCTGGTGGACTCTCGAACATTCGCCGCTAGGTTTCCGCCCCATGAGCGAACCCATTCTCGAAATCTCCGATCTCAAGGTCAGCTTTGAAACCCCAGACGGTATCGTCGAAGCGGTGAAGGGCTTGTCGCTCTCGATCGCCAAGGGCGAATGCCTGGGTGTGGTCGGTGAAAGCGGCTCGGGCAAATCGCAGACGTTTCTGGCCGCCTTTGGCCTGGCCGCCGAAAACGCTAGCGTGTCCGGCTCGGTCAAGTTTCAGGGGCGTGAAATCCTGGGCATGACCCGGAAGGAGCTGGACGGCATTCGCGGTCGCCACGTCGCATTCGTGTTCCAGGATCCGCTGACCGCGCTGACCGCGCATTTGAAGGTCGAAGCGCAGATGGGCGAAGTACTGTCGCATCATTTCCGGATTCGCGGCGAGGCGGCGCGGAAGCGTTCGATCGAGTGGCTGGAGCGCGTACGCGTTCCGGAGGCGGCGCGCCGGCTCGGCCAATACCCGCATGAGCTTTCCGGCGGCATGCGCCAGCGGGTCATGATCGCCATGGCGATGATGTGCGAGCCCGCGCTGTTGGTGGCCGATGAGCCCACCACCGCGCTTGACGCCACCGTGCAAGCCCAGGTGCTCGATCTGATTGAAGACCTCCGCAAGGATTCCGGCGTCGCGGTTGCGCTGGTCACCCATGATATGGGCGTGATCGCCCGCATGGCCCAGCGGGTCGCGGTCATGCGTCAAGGCGAAATCGTCGAAACTGGCGAAGCCGACACGATTTTCGCCAATCCCACCGTCGACTATACCCGCATGCTGCTTGCCGCGGTGCCGCGCATCGACGGCGCACGCGCGCATCACTTGCTTGCCCCCGAAGAGGGCCCGCCGATCCTCGAAGTCGATGATGTGCGCGTGCATTTTCCAATCAAAGTCGAAGGCGGGGGCATTTTTGCCAGAACCAAACCGCTGCGCGCAGTCGATGGTGTTTCGTTTTCCCTGAAATCCGGCGAGACCCTTGGCATTGTCGGTGAAAGTGGCTGCGGCAAATCCACTTTGGCCCGGGCGATCGTGCAATTGCTGCCGCGCACTGCCGGCGCGGTCACGTTTCTTGGGCGCAATCTGTTGCCGAGTGAGCAGGAGGCCATTCGCCGCGCGCGTCAGGATTTGCAGATCGTGTTCCAGGATCCCCTGGCCAGCCTCGATCCGCGCATGACGCTGGGCGCCTCGGTCGCTGAGCCGCTCATCTCGTTCGAGCCGCTGCTTAACCGCGCCCAGCGCGAAGACCGCGCTCGCGCAATGATGGCCCAAGTCGGGCTCGATCCCGACCTCATCAACCGTTATCCGCACGAACTCTCGGGCGGGCAAAACCAGCGCGTCGGCCTTGCCCGGGCGATGATCTTGAAACCCAAGCTCGTGGTTTGCGACGAAGCGGTGTCGGCGCTCGACGTCTCGATCCAGGCGCAAGTGATCAAACTGTTAATCGATCTGCAGCGCCAGTTTCACATGGGCATGCTGTTCATCAGCCACGATCTCGCCGTGGTGCGTGAGATCAGCCACAATGTTTTGGTGCTCTATCTCGGCCGCGCGGTGGAATATGGGGCCTCCGAGGTGATCTTGCGCGATCCGCGCCATCCCTACACCAAGGCGCTGCTCGCCGCCTCGCCGACGCCTGATCCTGTGCTGGCGCGCAACGCCCCGCGGGTGCGCCTGGTCGGCGATCTGCCGAGCCCGCTCGATAGCCGCGCGCCATTGCGGTTCTTGAAATCGCGCATCATCGACGATCCCGACGTGGTGCAATACCGCCCGCAATGGCGCGAGATCGGCCCCGGCCATTTCGTTGCCGAATACGACCCGGCCGGCAGCGAAGCGGCCTGAAGCCGCCGGCTGGAACAGGCGTTGCTAAGCTTTCCGCACGAACCGGGCCAAGGCGAATTCATGCGTATCGAAACGATACACCCCAGAGAATTGGGTGCGACGGAGGCCGCGCTCTGGCGTGTCCATCAAGACGCCGATTCAGCGCTCGCCAGCCCGTATCTGTCGCCAATTTGGGCCAAGCTCGTGGGCGCGGCGCGCGCTGACGCACGCGTGTGCGTGATCAAGGGCGGCCAAGGCTTCCTCGGCGTTCAGCGAAGCTCGCGCTTCGCCGGCATGGGGCTGGGCGCGCCAATCGCCGACTACCAAGGCTTAGTTGGCGCAGCCGGGCTGGGCGTCGACGCCGCTTCCCTGTGCAAAGCCCTAAAAATTGGCCGCATCGACCTCGCCGGCGTGCCGGCCGGGCAAGCTATCCTCAGCAGCCGCGCCGCCGGCTCGGACGGTTCCTGGATCGCCGAAATCAGCACTGGGGTGGAAGCCTATCGCGCCCAACTCAAGCAGCAGCGCGCCAAGTTCGTTCGCCAGACCGACAACCGCATGCGCAAGCTCGGCGAGGCGCATGGCGAACTGGTGTTTGCGGCCAACTCAACCCGGCGCGCGCACTTCGACACTCTGATTGGCTGGAAGCTGGCGCAATTGCGCGCCGCCGGCCAACCCGC
>JANNFH010000155.1:0-2851 GCA_031379565.1 Alphaproteobacteria bacterium | reverse complement strand
AAGCGCGCAGGGACTTGTTCGGCTTCATCGAAGGCTTCTACAATCCGCACCGGCTCCACTCCACACTCGGCTATATCTCACCTGCCGAGGCCGAGCGCCGGACCGCGTAAACCGCGTCCACTTTTTCGAGGGAAGATCAGTCTGTTAACCGAGATCAGCGGGGCTAACCCGCACGGGCAACGCCGACATGACAACATTCGAGTATGTGAGCGTAATCTTATCGGTCGTGGTGTCGCTCGCATTCACACATTTGCTGGCAGGCATCGTGCGCCTCATCCACGCCCGAGGCATGAAGGTTTCATTTGCCTATGTTGGCTGGCTTGGCCTGCTCGTGTTTTGGTGCATCGATTATTGGTTCTCGCTCTGGCAGTCGCGCAACGCAGATGTTTGGACGCTTGGCTTTGTCGGGTTTCTTTTGCTGATGGCGACGGTGTTGTATGTGGCTTGTGGCTTGGCGGTGCCGGGCGAAGCGGAGTTAGTGAACGGAAAAGACCTCGCGGAATTTCACGCCGTCAACCGGCGCAGATACCTCGGCGCCCTGTTCGTTTATCAAGTCCTAAGCATCTTCGGGAACCTGACCATCGCGCCGCTCCAATCAGCGGCGTTCGTCAATATCGGTCAACTGACGCTAATCGGAGCGGCGTGGGCTTGGGGCGGCCGACGGGTCCAGATTGGCGCTGTAGCGTTGATGTGGCTGCTGACCGGATGGTACGCGTTCAAATACATTCCGGCCCTTTGAGCCGCTGAACGCCCGCAATAGGCAAATCGTTCCGTCGGTCAGCCATGTCTGAATTTCGGGTGCGGTTTTTTCGTCAGCCCTTATCCACCCGCTCCATCAGAAAATTCCGACCATGCCGGTCCTCGATCTCCACCAGCCAAAGGTCGGGATCGGTCTCGGCGCGCTTGCGGACATAAGCGTCAACATCGGCTTCACCATCGCCCAACGAGCCGCCGGAGAGGTCAAGCCAGACCCGCTCCCCTTCGCCGCGCATCGCGGGCGCGTAGAGGCGCGCTTTCCCGTTCAGCGTCGCCACCTTGACCAGGACGACGCCAGCGTCAGGGTCGCCCTTGCGCCCTACAGCCGCGTAGGCGCCGGCAACTTGGGCGCGGCGAAGCAGCGCACTCACCCAGAAATCGGCCTTTAGTTCATCCGACATCGCCGCCGCCTGGATTGGCGTTCATCAGAACGCAACGAGCGCCAGCTTATGCCTTGGCGCAGAGATATTCCAATGCGCCTCCTCGTCATTGCCGTCGCCTTCGCTATTGCCGCCTCGCCCTCGGCCTCGGCGCAGACCGGCGCCCTTAGCGCGCAGGCGCTCTACGTCGAACGACGCGCGCTGCTGGAAACGGACGCGCAATGCAGCCTCTTCAACCCAAACATCCGGGCAGCCTTGCAAGCAGGTGCGGGCCAAGCCGCCGGCGCCTTGCTGCGGAGCGGCTGGACCCGCGTGCGCCTTAACGAACTCGAACGCGCGGCGGTCAGCGCCGCGCGCACGCGCGCGTGCGGAGACCCGCGCTCTGCGTCCGCGGCGCGTGCAGCCGAGGCGGGATTTGCTTCCTGGGCACGCACTTACGCCCTGAACTTCCATGGGACTGAGCGGTTTTGGACTGCCCGCCGCAGCGCCGACATAAACGGCTGGCGACTCAGTCAACAAATCGCCGCGCCAATCGCGGCGGGCTTCGGCGTGCGCGAGCACGAGGGCGTCCAGCAACTGAGCCTGGTGATGCCGTTGGCGCCTGGTGAAGGCGCGCCCGCTTCGGTGCAAATCCTGATGCGCGATCCCGCGCGCTCGAATACCGACATCCTCGATCTGCGAGGCCGCACCTCTTCGGGCCTTGCCTCCGGCCTTCCGGCGCCAGGGGCCACGCACGGGTATTTCGCCAATTCTCGGCGCATCGAGACAAATCGCAACGCGCCAAACCAAGCCGTGTTCACCTTCCCCGAAGCAGCCTTTCAGAGTTTGCTGGCGCTAGATCCGCGCGAGACAGCTGAATTGCGACTCGAAAGCGGCGGGCGATCCCAGCGCATCCTGATTGAAGTGGGCGATCTCGCCGCCGCGCGCGCGTTCTTGGCGATCAGCGCGGAAGGCTAGCGCGTTTTTAGCAAAAGTGTAGTTGCGGTTTTGCGTTCGAAAACGCGCTAATCCAATATGAGGCCGCTTTCCGGGTGGGGAACAGGTCTAGCCCAATACCGGCAGCTCAATGCGCACCAGCGCGCCGCCGCCGGGCGCGTCATGAAAGTTCAACGTTCCACCATGCTGCGCCGCCATCGCGCGCACCAGGGAAAGCCCGAGCCCGGCGCCTTCAGCCCCGCCGCCGCTCGCACCGCGCTCAAAGGCTTGACCCAATCGCGCGCGCTCATCGCTCGGAATGCCGGGACCATTATCGATGGTTTCCAACACCAGCATCCCGTCCACCGCACGCGCGGCGACAACAACACGACCGCCTTCGGGCGTGAACTTGAGCGCGTTGCCCAGCGTATTTATCAACATGCGCCGTACCGCACGCACATCGGCGCGCACGTTCAAAGGCGCGTCCGGCGTCCAGGCAGCGAGCACGATGCTTTTGCGCGACGCGGTATCGCTCGCCATGCGCACCACTTCGTCCACGATCGCGCGCGCGTCAAAACTTTCCAGGTCCAGTTCGTATTTGCCTGCGTCTATCCGCGAAATGTCGAGATGATAGTTCACCAGCTCCAAGAGCTGCGATCCGCTGCGACGGATGAGCCCCGCATATTCAACGTAACGCGCCTCGATCGGGCCGAAGATCTGGGTTTCGATTAGTTCGGCAAAGCCGAGAATGTGCGTCAGCGGCGTGCGCAACTCGTGTGAAACCTCGGCAATGCGCCGTG
>JANNFH010000149.1:0-3384 GCA_031379565.1 Alphaproteobacteria bacterium | reverse complement strand
GCCGAGCCGCTGCGTTAGGTCGTGGGCTATGTGGTGGGGCTTTGCGGCTATGTGCTGGGCTTGGCGGCGTCCGCGCTGTTTGATTTGCCGACGGGCGCGGTGATTGTGGTGGCGTTGCTCGGAGTGTTCATCCTCGCCGCTTTGGTTTCGCTCATCGTTCCACGCGGGGCGCGCGCCGTAGCGGCATGATCAAGCACTGGCGATCAGCGCGCTGAATTTCGCGAGATCGATATTGCCGCCGGAGACGATGGCGACGATCGGGCCCTTGCCGGCTTTGCCGGTGAGGGCGGCGGCCAGCCCTAAAGCCCCGGCGCCTTCGGCGATGATTCGCGCTTTCTCCGCCAGCAGCCGCATCGCTTGCGTGGTCTGATCGAGTGTTACCACGATGGAGGCGTCGACCGCGCCCTTCATGCGCTCCCACATCCGCGGCATCACGCTCTTGCCGCCGGCGCCATCAACGAAGGACGCTTGCCAGCCGGAAAAGACTTGCGGGCTTTGGCTAGCCAACGAGAGCGAGAACGGAGCTGCGGTCTCCGGCTCGGCGCCGATAATCTTGATATTGGGTTGGGTGGCTTTGATCGCCGCGCCGATGCCGGCGATCAGCCCGCCGCCGCCGATGCCAGCGATGATGGCGGCGGCATCGGGCGCGTCCTCGAGAATTTCAAGCGCCATCGTGCCGTGGCCGGCGACGAAATTGTGGTTGTCGAAGGGATGGATGAAAGCGCCGCCGAGCCCCTCGAAGGCATGCACCTCCATCGCTTGCCAAGCCACATCGTAGGGAACTTGGATCAGTGTGGCGCCGAGCGCGCGCATGCGCTCGAGCTTGGTGGCGGGGGCGGTGTCGATGACGACGACGGTGCAGGGCACGCCGGCGGCGCGCGCGGCGTAAGCGACGCCCTGGCCGGCATTGCCGGCGCTGATGGTCCATACGCCCTGCGCGCGCTCGGCTGCGCTGAGCATCGCCACGGCGTTGGCGGCGCCGCGGAGCTTGTAGGAATTGGTGGGCTGGAGGTTTTCCAGCTTGAGTCGAATATCGGGCGCGCCGGGACCGAGGTCGAGCCGCACCAAGGGCGTTCGCAGGATCGTGCCGGCAATGCGCTCGCGCGCGGCCTCGATGTCGGCGAGGGTGACGGGGCGGACGGGCTCAAGCATGCGCCGGTCTTACGCGCCCCCGCCAAGCGAAGCGAGAGCCCTGCGTCCAGCCCTGTGGCGATCGGATTTGGTTCGAGCTTGAGCGAACCCTGGGGCCCCGGCTCCAGCCGCGCTTCGCGCGCCCGGCTGGGGAGCGTATAGAGGCGTATGCGCTTCATTGACCGCGACGAAATCGCCCGCCGGCTTACCTATGATGTCTGCATCCCGATCGTGCGCCAAGCGATGATCGCGTTTTCGAACGGCCAGACCAAGCAAATGCTGCGCTCGATCATCACGCTGTCGGAGGGGCGGCTGTTCGGCATCATGCCTGGCGCGATGGGTGCGCAGGAAGTGTTCGGCGCGAAACTAATCAGCGCGTTTGACGGCAATTTTGACGCGGGAAAGCCCTCGCATCAGGGCGTGGTAGTGCTGTTCGATCCGGAATCCGGCGCGCCGGTGTGCATCCTCGATGCGGGTGAGATCACCGCCATCCGCACCGCGGCGGCAAGTGCGGTGGCGACTGATGCGCTGGCGCGCCCTGATGCGACGCGCCTGGCGTTGCTGGGTGATGGCGTGCAAGCGGGCGCGCATGCGCGCGCGATCGTCAAGGTGCGGGGGATTGAAGCGGTCAAGGTGTGGGGGCGCTCAGCGGCACGCGCGGCGGCGTTCGCCGAGCGCATGAGCGCTGAGCTGGGCCTGCCGGTGGGCGCGTGCGAGAGCGCTGAAGTAGCGGCGGCGGACGCCGATATCATTTGCACGGTCTCGGCTGCATCCGAGCCGATTTTGAAATCGGCTTGGGTGCGGGCGGGCGCGCATGTCAATGTCGTCGGTTCGTCCTATGCTGGGCCGGCGGAGGTGGACAATGATTTGGTCGCGCGCGCCCGCTTCATCGCCGACAGCCGGGAGGGCGTGTTGCGCCAAGGTGCGGAATTCTTGCGCGCCAAGGCGGCGGGATTGGTCGATGACGCGCACATCGCCGCCGAGATCGGCGAAGTGTTGGCGGGCCGAATCGTCGGCCGGCGTTCCGCCGAAGAGGTCACGATCTACAAATCGCTGGGACACATCGTGCAGGATTTGGCCAGCGCCTGGGCGCTCTACCGCGATGACGCCGCTTGAGCCTAGACATGGGCGGCCCCATGTGGCGTGAAGCAGCGCACAATCGCAGGAGTAAAACAGCGTGCAGTCGGTGGCGGTGGGCAAGGATTACGAGACCGACGTGATTATCGTCGGCGCCGGGCCCGTCGGGCTGTTCGCGGTGTTCGAGCTGGGCCTGCTTGATCTCAAGGCACACATCGTCGATGTGCTGGACAAGCCGGGCGGGCAATGCGCCGAGCTTTATCCGGAAAAACCGATCTATGATATTCCGGGCCTGCCTGTGGTTTCCGGTCAAGAGCTGAGCGAGCGGCTGATGGCGCAGATCAAGCCGTTCCATCCGGCCTTTCACCTCAACCAGATGGCTGAGAGCTTGGAGCGGTTGGCGGACAAACGTTTCAAGCTGACGACGGAATTGGGCACAAACATCACGGCGCCCGTGCTGGTGATTGCGGCGGGCGGGGGTTCGTTCGTGCCGCGTAAGCCGAAGATCGATGGGCTTGAAGCCTACGAAGGCAAATCGCTGTTCTATGCCGTGCGGCAGATGGAGCGCTTTCGCGGGCGCGATATCGTCATCGCCGGCGGCGGCGACAGTGCGCTCGATTGGGTGCTCAATTTGCAGCCGATCGCCAAATCAGTGACGCTGGTCCATCGCCGCGACGATTTCCGCGCCGCGCCCCATTCGGTGGCGAAGATGCGCGCGCTTGTCGCTGCGGGCCAAGTGCGCCTGGAGATCGCTGATTTCAAAGCGTTAAGCGGCGAAGGCGGGCAAGTCAGCGCCATTGTTTGCGAGACTAAGGATAAAGGCCGCTACGAAATTTCATGCGACGCTGTCTTGGCGTTTTACGGGCTGACCATGAAGCTTGGCCCGATCGCGTCGTTCGGCCTGAACCTGCACGAAAACCTGATCCCGGTGGACACCGAGAAGTTCGAAAGCTCGGAACCGGGGATTTTCGCCATCGGCGACATCAATTCCTATCCCGGCAAACTCAAGCTGATCCTATGTGGTTTTCACGAAGCAGCGTTGATGAGCCAAGCGGCGTTTCGCATTGCCCGGCCGGGTGAGCGCTTGGTTTTTCTCTACACAACGTCCTCGACGGATTTGCAGAAGAAACTGGGCGTCGCGTGAAGCTCACCCCCTCCCTCTTGAGGGGAGGGGGC
>JANNFH010000128.1:0-1824 GCA_031379565.1 Alphaproteobacteria bacterium | reverse complement strand
ACGGCGACGCGAACCGCGCGCGAGCCAATCTGATGCGCTTGCCAATAGCTGAGAAAGCCGGCGCCGCCGGGCGAAAAGCCTTCGCCGGTTCCGCGCGGACGGTAATGCCATTGCAGCCCAAGCAAGGGATCGTTGGGAATGCCCCCCACGCTGACAGGCGCAATGGGCGGTGCATTTGGCGCGCGCGTTGCGCCTGGCCCCGGGCCCGGCGGTTGTGGACTTGGCGGCGCCTGCCGGCGCGGCCAGGAAAGATCGCTGCTGGCGATATAGTTCGGCTCGACAAATTCGAATTGCCGCGACGCTTGCAGCCGCAGAATGGCGCAGCGTGTCGCCAGCGCCAAATCCTGCTCCATGGCGCGCTGGCTGACGATGCGCGGGCACAGATCGGCGGCGTTCCATTCGACCGCCGCCGGCTCCGCGCTTGCGGCTGCGCCGGCGCTTTGCTGCTGGGCGGCGCTGAGCGACGTTGGGCTGACAGCGCCGTTTGGCGCAAGGTCGATGGTGACGATGCCGCCGGGCTGAATCTGAATCTCGCCTTGAATGCCAAGCCGGTTCAGCACATCGCGCGCCGCGGTGCGCGCGGCGCTGCCGGCCTCACCCTCGGCGCGCGCCCGCACTTGCTCCATCATGGCTTGCGGCAATTGTTCTAGCGCATCCATACCGCGCGCGCGCAGATTGCGCACGAAATTTGAGGCAAGCCCCATGTCGCTGGCGGCGTCGTCCAAGGCTTGTTCAACTTGCGCGCCGACCAATATCTCGCCCGGCGCGACCAGCACCGGCTCGGTCGCGAGCAGCGCGGCGATCCCGTCTTGGGGCTGCACCGAACCCGACAGCGCGCGCGCATCCAGCGGCACGCCTTCAAGCGCCGATTGGCCAGATGCCGCGATCGGCGCTTCCTGGCCGCGCACCCGCGCCCAGATGTCGCTCAGCTGATCGCAGGCGGCCAACGCCAAGATTGGCGCCAAAGCGAGGGCGGCGCGGCTCAGGCGGCGTTGCGTCATGCTTGGCTCCCCACGGTTTTTGTCCGAGTATGAAGTTCTTAGCTAGGCCCGGACTGATGACAAGGTGATGTCTCCCGCGGGTCGTGAAGCCGAGCCCAGGCGCTTGAAATGAGTATTTTTCCCCTCGCCGCCAGCCTTGCCGCCGCCCGCCGCGGCGACGCGCCGCGCGCTCGAACCGAGGACGAAGCGACCAGCCTCGCGGGCGGACCAGTGTTCCTCGCGGTTGAGGAATTGCCCGAACTGTTCGAGACGCCAGCCGCGGCGGAGAGCGCCGTGCCGGATCTCTACGGTTCAGGAATCTACGAATTGCTCTGGCGCGACGGCGCCTGGCGTGTGGTCATGCGCTATTGGCGCCCCGCCCCGCCCGCGCCGGTGGCGCGCACGCCCGAGGCGGCGGCGAAGAAACCGCTTGGCCATGCCCGCACCCCGGAACAGGCGCGCGCGCTGCTCGAAGCACCCGCCGAGCTGGCGCAGGAGGTGCTGCCCAACCTCTACATCGATCACAAGCAATTGCTTAAGCGATGGGGCGAACTGGTGAAGAGCGGCCTCGGCGAGATTGTCGAACGCGAGGGTAAGTTCGCGCTCGCGATCAATTTCTGGCGGCCGATGCATGCGCCTGGCGTCGCCGCGCCTTTGGCGCCGGTGGAACGCACCGAGCTCGCCGAGCGCGCGGCGGCGCCTCTACGCGCGGACGGCCCGCAGGCGGATTTGGACATCGGCCTATTCGAGCGCATCGCACCGGAAAACCCCGATGTCGTGCTGGTGACGGAAGAAGGAGACGGCCGGTTTCGCGGCGAGTGATAGCGCCTTCAGCCGCCTTGGC
>JANNFH010000103.1:0-11301 GCA_031379565.1 Alphaproteobacteria bacterium | reverse complement strand
TGATTAAGCCGCCTTCTTGTCCTTCGCGCCGAAGCGCTCGTAGAAGCTCTCGCCCTTCGCCGCCATGTCGCGGAGCAATTGCGGCGGCTTGAAGCGGTCGCCGTATTTGGCAGCTAAGCGATCCGCTTCTTCGACAAATTTCTTCGTGCCCCAGAACAAATCCATGTAGCTGACGCAGCCGCCCGAATACGGCGCAAAGCCCCACGCCAGAATCGAGCCCACATCAGCGTCGCGCGGATCGGTGATGACGCCTTCCTCGAAGCAGCGCGCCACTTCAACGCATTGGCGGAACAGAAAGCGCTTGGTGAGTTCTTCCTTCAGCGCCGGTGGGCATTCACGCACCTTGGTTTCGATCTTGGTAATGAGTTCCGGCCAGATGCGCGTGGGCTTGTTCTTGTCGTCGTATTCATAAAAGCCCTTGCCGGCCTTGCGGCCGAGCCGGCCTTTTTCCTCGACGATCCACGAGAGCAGCGCGCCGCGTGGGTCCTTCTTGTAATCCTGCTGCGAGGCCTCGGCCATCGACTTGCCAACCTTGAGCGCGGTGTCGAGGCCAACGCTATCGCTGACTTCCAGCGGTCCCATCGGCATGCCGCATTGGCGACCGACGTTTTCGATGATCGCCGGGGCGATGCCTTCCATCAGCATCTCGATGCCTTCGGTGGTGTAGGTGCCGAAGCAACGCGAAGTGTAGAAGCCGCGATGGTCGTTGACGGTGATCGGGGTCTTGCGGATTTTCACCACGTAATCGATGGCCTTGGCCAGGGTTTCCTGGCTGGTGTCCTTGCCCATAATGATTTCGACCAGGCCCATGCGCTCAACCGGCGAGAAGAAATGGATGCCTATGAAGTTCTTGGGGCGCACCGACGCCTCGGCTAGCCCGGTGATCGGCAACGTCGAAGTGTTGGAACCAAACACCGCGTTCTCGCCAAGCATTGCTTCGGCCTTCTTGGTAATTTCGGCTTTCAGAGCAGGGTTTTCGAACACAGCTTCAATGACAAGATCGGCGCCCTTGATGTGGGCGTAATCGGTGCTCGGCGTAATCAGCGCCAGCAGCGCCTCGCCCTTCTCCTTGGTGATCTTGCCGCGGCCGACATCCTTATCGACCAGCTTTTTCGAATAATCCTTGCCTTTGTCGGCATTCTCCTGGCTGACGTCGATCAGCACCGTTTCAATGCCCGCTTTTGCCTGCACGTAGGCAATGCCCGCGCCCATCAGGCCCGCGCCGATGACAGCGACCTTCTTGATTTCATACGCCGGCACGCCTTGCGGGCGGCCTGCGCCCTTGCCAAGCGCTTGCATCGACACGAACAACGAGCGCACCATGCCTTTGGCTTGCGGCGTGTTGGCTGTCTTAATGAAATAGCGGCTCTCGATGCGCAACGCGGCGTCAATCGGAACTTGCACGCCTTCATAGATGCACGACAAAATGTTGCGTTGAGCGGGATAGTTTAGATTGGTGTTCTTCGAAACCATGGCGTTGCCGCCGATGGAAATCATCGCGCCGCCCGGCGTGAACGGCCCGTCCTTCACCCGATAGCCTTTGACGTCCCATGGCGCGACGTGATTGGGCTTCCCCTTCAGCCATGCTTTAGCGGCCTCGACGGTTTTGCCTGGGGGCGCGAGCTCATTGACGAAGCCCAGCGATTTCGCGTCCTGGGGAGATTTATCCTCGCCTTGCAAAATCATCATCGCCGCGTTCTGCACGCCGATCAGGCGCGGCAGACGCTGGGTGCCGCCGGCGCCGGGAAGCAAGCCCACTTTCGCTTCGGGCAGGCCGAGCTTGATTTTCGGATTGTCGGCGGCAACGCGGTAATGGCACGCCAGCGTCATCTCGAGGCCCCCGCCGAGCGCCAGGCCTTCGATCGCCGCGACCACCGGCTTGCCGCAAGTTTCCAGCGCGCGATAGACTTGGTTGAGCGAGAAACCCTGCGTGAACTGCGCCTTCAGTTTCTCATCCGCGGACTTGGGCTTCGCTTCGCTCGCGCCGCGTTGATTCATTTCGCCCAGATCGGCGCCAGCGCAAAAGCCGCTTTCCTTGCCCGACGCAATCACCGCGCCTTTGATCGCCGCGTCGCTCTTGATGCGCTCGACGAGCTCAACCAAATCCCGCACCACACTGGCGGTGATGGTGTTCATCGAGCGGCCCGGCACGTCAAAGGTGAACAGCGCGATGCCATCGCCATCGACGTCGATCTTGAAATTTTCCATCTCTGTCTCCTCTTTCTTCCCCCGCCTGCGGGGGAAGTGGCCCGAAGGGCCGATGGGGGGAGCCGCGGCCCGCCCCCTCAGTCAGTCCGCTGCGCGGCCTGCCAGCTCCCCCGTTTCACGGGGGAGCAAACAACAGCTCACACGCGTTCAATCACAGTTGCAGTCCCCATGCCGGCGCCGATGCAGAGCGTGATCAAAGCGCGCTGTTTGTCGGCGCGCTCCAATTCGTCGACCATAGTGCCGAGGATCATCGCGCCGGTGGCGCCGATCGGGTGGCCCATGGCGATGGCACCGCCATTGACGTTGACCTTCTCCATATCAAGGTCAAGCGCCTGAACCCAGCGCAGCACCACCGCGGCGAAGGCTTCGTTGAGTTCCCAAAGGTCGATGTCGGATTTTTTCAGGCCGAGTCTTTTCATCAACTTTTGCGTCGCGAATTCCGGGCCCGTAAGCATGATCGAAGGCTCGGTGCCGACTGAGGCGCCGCCCATGATCCGTGCGCGCGGCTTTAGGCCCAACGCTTCGCCCATTTCTTTCGTACCGATCAACACGGCGGCCGCGCCATCGACGATGCCGGACGAATTGCCGGCATGGTGGACGTGATCGACCTTCTCCACTTCCGGGTAACGCTGCTGAATTACCGCGTTGAAGCCCGGCATCATCTCGCCCTGCATCTTGAAGCTCGGTTCAAGCGCGCCAAGCGATTGCAGGGTCGTGTCGGGGCGCATGTGCTCGTCGTGATCAAGCAGCGTCACGCCGAGCTGATCCTTCACCGGCACGATCGACTTCTTAAATCGACCTTCCTTCCAGGCCTTCGCTGCGCGCTGTTGGCTCTGCACGGCGTAATTGTCGAGGTCGGTGCGCGAGAAGCCGTATTTGGTGGCGATGAGGTCGGCGGAAATCCCCTGCGGCACGAAGTAGGATTTAAGCGCAATCGACGGATCGGTGGCCCAGGCGCCGCCAGTCGAGCCCATCGGCACGCGGCTCATGCTCTCGACGCCGCCGCCAATCGCCATGTCGGCTTCGCCCGAGCGCACCTTGGCGGAAGCGATGTTGCACGCTTCAAGCCCGGAGGCGCAGAAGCGCTCGACCTGCACGCCGGCCACGGTTTCAGAATAGCCCGCGTTGAGCACAGAGATGCGGGCGATGTTGCTGCCTTGCTCGCCAATCGGCGACAGGCAGCCGAGATAGACATCGTCCACCTTCGAGGTGTCGAGATTGTTGCGGTCGCGAATGGCCTCCAGCACCTGCGTCGCCAAAGCGAGCGAGGTCTGCTCATGCAGCGAGCCGTTGTTTTTGCCCTTGCCGCGCGTGGTTCGCACGGCGTCGAAAATGTAAGCTTCGGCCATACTATTATCCTCCTCTTTCCTCCCCCGCCCGCGGGGGAGGTGGCCGCGTAGCGGCCGGAGGGGGGAGCCGGTGCGCAATTGCCCGCCACACCCCATCCAAATTCTCGTACACGTCCAGATTCGTAACGCGAAGCACGCGCCAGCCTTCAGCCTCTAAGAATGCGGTCCGTCGAGCATCGCGCGCTCTGTTCCTCGACGGTCCAATGCGTGGCGCCGTCAACTTCCAAGACGAGTTTCTCGGACACACAAGCGAAGTCCGCGACATATGATCCAATTGGGTGTTGGCGACGAAACTTGAACCCATTCAGTTGGCGCTTGCGGAGAAATGTCCAAAGGATGATTTCCGCGTCCGTCATCTCCGTGCGCAGGCGTTTCGCGTGCGGTTTGGATCGCCACTCACCCTCCCTCATCGCAGCGGCTCCCCCCTCAGTCATCTCGCTTCGCGATCTGACAGCTCCCCCGCAGGCGGGGGAGCAAACGGCGCAATCACCACTTCACCCCTGAACGAGTTGGCGATGAAGCAAGCTTCGTGGGATTTGTGATGTAGTTCGGCGATTTCGTCGGCGCTCGGCTGTTTATCGCCGGACCAAACCGTTGCCGGCTTAAGCGTCACCTTGGTAACGGCGATGCGGCCGCGATCGTCCTTGCCGACAATGCCCTCGGCGTTATCGCTATAGGAATCGATTACAAAGCCGCCGCGGCGGGCAAAATCGAGAAAGAACAGTGCGTGGCAAGATGAAAGTGACGCCACCAGCATTTCTTCCGGATCAACCGCGTCCTCGCGCGAGAGCGGTGGGCGCACGATGTGCGGCGACGACGATGCGGGCATGGTGATGCCGCCGTCGAAGGCGATCTCATGGCCGCGCGAGTACTTTCCGTCGCCAAAAGGCTGGTCGCCGCGCCGCCAGGTGAGGGTTGCTGTGTAGGTACTCACAACACTCCCCCCACACAAACAACCACCGTCATTCCGGACGCGCGGAGCGCGATCCGAAACCCAGGGGATCGAAGGGCGCCGCGCTTGCTCCTGGATTCCAAGTTCTCGCTCCGCGAGCCCCGGAATGACGGAAGTTCACGTGTCGCGCCCATCAAAACGCCTCCGCCGCGAGCGCCATCACCGGCTCGGCGCCGCTTTTCAGCTTCGCCAAATGCGCGCCTGCGTCAGGGAGCGTGCGGGCGAGGAAGTATCTTCCGGTTGCGAGCTTGGTGTCGAAATAAGGATCGGCTGCGCCGCCGTTTCTCTTCGCCGCAAGCGCTGCCTTGGCCATCTTTGTCCACATGTAGGTGAGCGCCGTGATACCGAAGAGATTAAGATAGTCGTGGCTCGCGGCGCCGGCGTTGTCGAAATTCGACATGCCGTTCTGCATCAGCCACATGCTGCCGTCCTGCAATTGCGCCTTTGCTGTTTTCAGGCCTTCGAGGAAGAGCGCGAGGTCCTTGTCGTCCTCGTTGGCCTCCACGAATTCATCTATTTCATTGAAGAAGGCGAAGATGGCGCGCCCACCATTGGCGCCGAGCTTGCGACCCACAAGATCGAGCGCCTGGACGCCGTTGGCGCCTTCGTAGATCATGGCAATGCGGGCGTCGCGGACAAATTGACTCATGCCCTGCTCTTCGATGTAGCCGTGGCCGCCATAGATTTGCTGGCAATTGGTGGCGTTGGCATAGCCTTGGTCGGTAAGGTAGCTTTTGATCACGGGCGTCATCAGCGCCATGTAATCGCCGGCTTTCTCGCGCACTTTTTCGTCAGGCGAAGCGTGTAGGAGGTCACCGTACAGCGCGGTCCAGAAGGTAAAAGCGCGCGCGCCTTCGTTAAAGCTTTTCGCGTCCATCAGCATGCGCCGGATATCGGGATGGACAATGATCGGATCGGCGGGGCCGCCAGTGTTCTTCACCCCAGTCAGAGAGCGGCCCTGCACGCGATCCTTCGCGTAGGCAGCGCCGTTCTGGTAAGCGACTTCCGATTGCGACAACCCCTGCAAGCCCACACCCAGACGCGCCACGTTCATCATCGTGAACATGGCGGCGAGGCCCTTGTTCTCGACGCCGCAAAGATAGCCGACCGCGTCATCATAATCGAGCACGCAGGTCGAATTGCCGTGAATGCCCATCTTCTCTTCGATCTTGCCGCAAACGACGCCGTTTCTCTCGCCGAGGCGCCCGTCCGCGTTCACCAGAAATTTCGGCACGATGAACAACGAAATGCCTTTGGTCCCGGCCGGCGCGCCTTCGATGCGCGCGATCACCAGGTGGATGATGTTGGAGGCCAGATCGTGCTCGCCGGCGGAGATAAATATTTTTTGGCCGCTGATGCGGTAGCTGCCGTCGCCTTGCGGGATCGCTTTGGTGCGCAGCATGCCCAAATCAGTCCCGCAATGGGGTTCGGTGAGATTCATTGTGCCGGTCCATTCGCCGGTCACGAGCTTCGGCAAATATTGCTGCTTCTGTGCGTCGCTGCCGTGCTGGTGGATGGCTTCGTAGGCGCCGTGGCTGAGCCCAGGATACATCCCAAACGCCATATTGGCGCTGGCCACCATTTCGCTCCACGCCAGCGCCAACACGTGCGGCAGACCTTGGCCGCCATAAGCAGGGTCGCTCGATAGCGAGGACCAGCCCGCCTCGGCATATTGCTTGTACGCTTCTTTGAAGCCCGGTGGCGTCGTCACAGAACCATCTGCATGGCGCGTGCAGCCGTGCTCGTCACCAATCTTGTTGAGCGGCGCCAGCACGCCTTCGCAAAATTTGGCGCCCTCTCCGAGCACCTGATCGATCAAATCCATCGGCGCCTCGGCGAAGCCCGGCAGATTGGAATAGCGCTCGATCTCGAGCACGTCCTTGAGCAGGAAACGGTACTCTCTCAAAGGTGCGGAATAGGTGGGCATCGTCAGCTCCCGAGAAAAGTGAGCAGTCAGCAGTCAGGTTTCAGTAGCCGAGCAGCGCGCGCTATTGACCTCTGACTTCAATGTGCGTCTTCGAGCCGCTTCTTGGCTTCTTGCTCGAACGCCCGGGCCGCGCCAAGGGCGGCAGGCGCGGCGGGCTTGGACAAGAAGTCTTCGATCTGCCCAACATAATCATGCAGCATTTCGATCGCCGCGCCGACATCTTCGCGTTGCGCTTCCAGGGCCAAGACACGCGCCTTGAACCGCTTCAGCATGGTCTGCGCTTGAGCGCGCTGGTCGATCTTGTAGAGGTCGAGTATTTCCTTGATCTCAATCAGCGAAAGCCCGACCCGCTTGCCACGCAAGATCATCTGCAAGCGGCCGCGATCACGGTGAGAATAGACCCGGTTCAAGCCTTCACGCCGCGGCGTGAGCAAGCCCTTGTCTTCGTAAAAGCGAAGCGCCCGCGGCGTGACCTCAAATTCCCGCGCCAATTCCGAGATCGTGTAGGTGCGATCGAGCTTGGACATAAAACACCCCGTCGTTTTGGTTCGCCACGGCTAGCTTACGTTGACGCTGGCGTCAACGTAATGTTGACGCCAGCGTCATAAATTTTGATTAACGCTGCGCTAAGGCATCCGCCTTTATGTCCGCCACCGTGCGGCAGCCGGTGAGCGCCATGGTGAGATCCAACTCGGCCAGCAGGTATTCGAGCACCGTCTGCACCCCCGCCTCACCCGCCAACCCGAGGCCGTAGACGTAAGGGCGACCTATGCACACCGCCTTTGCGCCCAGCGCCAGCGCCTTGAAAATATCGGCGCCGCAGCGAATTCCGCTGTCGAACAGCACCGGCATGCGTCCCTGCACTGCCGCCACGATCCCAGGCAGCGCGTCGAGCGCGCCTTGGGCGCCGTCGACTTGGCGCCCGCCATGGTTCGACACCAGCACGCCGTCATAGCCTTCCGCCGCGGCGCGCGCAGCGTCATCCGGGCGCAGGATGCCCTTGAGAATCACGGGCAGCCGGGTCCAGTCGCGAATTTTTGCGAGCCGGGCCCAGTCCAAGCTGGGGTCCGAAAACACCTGCGTAAAAGTAAAGGCCGCGGCCTGTGAATTTACCTCCGGCGTGTGCGTCAGCATGGCGCGGAAGGCGGGGTCGGAGGTGTATTGCGCAATCCCCTGTCCTTTCAGGAACGGAAGGAAGCCAAGATCGAGGTCGCGCGGGCGCCAGCCGAGTATGGTTGTGTCGAGCGTGATGAATATTGCCGAGCAGCCGCAGGCCTCGGCCCGCCTGACGAAACTCTCGGCGATGGCGTCGGACTTTCCCCAATAGAGCTGGAAGAAACGCGGGCCCGCACCATTTGCCTTGGCGATTTCTTCCATTGGAAACGATGCTTGCGACGAAATGATCATCGGCAAACCCAGCCGCGCCGTAGCGCGGGCGACGGCAAGGTCCGCTTCGGGGTGCGCCATTTCGAGCACGCCGATAGGGGCAGTCAAAAGCGGCGCCGCTGCGCGCGTCATGTAAAGGTCAATTCCGAGATCACGCTGGCCGGCGCCGCCGAGCACGCGCGGGGCGATGGCCACGCGCTCGAACGCAGCGCGATTGGACTCCATGGCGGATTCCAACCCAGCGCCGCCGGCGATGTAGGCCCATGCTTCAGGTGAAAGTTTTTGTTTCGCTTTCGCTTCAAGATCGCGGAAGGAAGCTGGAATGTCTGGACGCACGCCGCCGAGGCCCCGCGCATAGATCGCGCCTTGAATTTCGGGGCCGAACAGACGTGAAGTCGAGTTGGATTGATCCATTGTGTTTCTCCCCGTTCACCATTTTACCCGGCATTAACACGCCAGCGCCTTTGATCGACACTGCAAAGTCACGGGTGATTCTATGATCACCCCAGGGAATTGGGTCGAGCCGTGCGTTTCGCACGCTCGGGCGGCGAGGGCACCATGAGCGGCGCGCAAAGTTGGAGCGTGAAGGGCATCGACCCGAAAATTCGAGAAGCGGCGCGCGAAGCGGCGGCTCGATCGGGCTTGAGCCTGGGCGAATATTTGAGCGCGGCGCTACAAGGCCATCGGCCGCCGCCGGTGACGCTCCAGCCCCCCCAGCGCGAGACGTCGCCGCAACGGTCACGCACGGCCCGATTTGGCTCGCCCGCCTACGAAGCCGACGACGAAGAAGATTGGCATGTCAGCGGGCCGACGACATTGCCTCGCGTCACCGATCCGGTTCGCCTCGCCCAACGCATCGATTCTATCGAACGCCGCACCCAGCTCGCGGTCACCGGGCTCGACCGTGCCGTTTCCACCATCGATCGCTCCATGTTGGGCCTTGCCGCACGCATCGAGGACGCCGAGCGCGTCTCCGAAGAAAGCGCCGACCGCATCGCCGAAGCGCTCGAACACTTCCGCGTCGCCGGCGACACGCTCGGTGGACGCCTAGATCACGCCCAGCGCGAAGTCGGCGAAAGCCGGCATGCGCTCGAGGGCGCGCATAACAGCTCGGCGCGGCGCAAGGCGAATTATCGAGCGCTAAGGAACGGCTCGAAGGCCAAGTTTCGATGGCTGCCGAAATCGCGCGCCGCGCGGAAGCCGCCGCTTCGTTCTTGACGGTTGAACTGGAAAACCGCGACGCCGCGCTTGGGCACAGGCTCGGCCAACTGGAAGATCAAACCCGCGACGCGCTGACGCTAACGCTTGGCGAAGCTCGGGCTTGTGCCGAAGAGGCGGCGCGCCAGGCGGCTGAGGCCTCCGCCGACGCCGTCACCGAATTGCGGCGCATGCAAGAGCGGATGAGCGACCGTCTCACCGAGACGGAGTATTCCGCGCGCCGCGCCGTCGAAACCGCCATCGAACAATCTCGCGCTGAACAGGCGCAAATCGCCGAATCCGCAGCGCGCGCCGAACTGGAAGCCGGTAACGTCAAGCATTCGCTGCTCGAAGAAGTGGTGCGGCTTGAAGGCGAGATTGGCTCGCGGATCGCCGCGGCCGATCAGCTCAAGAGCGAACAAGCGATGTTGATCGCGCGCATCGAACGCGCCGAGGCGGGCTCGCGCGAAGCCACCGCCGGTCTGCGCCAGGCCGCGGGCGCGGCGATCGCCGATTTGCGCAACGCCCAGCTGACGCTGGCCTCGCGGGTGAAACAAGTCGAAGAGGCCGCGGGCCGCTCCGGCGTGCTCGATCTCGGCGAAGTCCGCGCTCAGCAAGGCGAGATCGCCGACCGTTTGGCCGCTCTCGAAAACCAAGTGCGCGCCAACCCGATGGGCGACGCGCTGGCCGCGTTCGAAAACCGCCTCGCCGAAATCAACGCCCGGGTCGAGCGCGGCGCGGCGCAAGAAAAAGTCGAGCAGGTTGATGGCGCGGTGAAAACGCTGGATGAAGCACTGCAGCGCCTGGCCCAACGCATCGCCGAAACCGAATCCACCGCCAATAACGCTATCCGCACGCTTGAAGAAACCGTCTCCACGCTAGGCGCCAAAGTCGAGTCAAGCGGCGCTCAGGAAGAAACCGAAGCGCTGCGTCAGATGTTGGAGCAGCGTCTCGACACGATGGCGCAGTCCGTAACCCAAATGGTCGGCGAAGCCCGTGTCGAAATCGCGGGTCAGGTCAGCGCCGCCCTTGACGGCGCACACGATGATGGGCTGGAAGGCGCACTCGCCGACGTAAATCGCCGGCTCGCCGGCGCCGAACGGCGCCAAGCGCAGACGATCGAAGCCATCTCGATTGAGATCAAGCGCATGTCGGAATCGGTCGATCAGCGCCTGCGCGCGGTCGAGAGCCGTAATGATGACGCCGCCGCCTCCGCCGTGCGCGAGGAATTGGCCCGCATGGGCGCGACACTTGAGCACCGCTTCGACGAAATCGAACGGCGCGAAGCGGCGGCCTTCGACCGCATGGGCCTTGAAGTCGGCCGGCTCTCGGAGCGTTTGGAAGACCGGGTCGGCGCCGTCGAAGGGCGCAGCGCGCAGGCGATCGAGCAAGTCGGTGAGCAAGTCGCCCGCATGGCCGAACGGTTCAGCCATCGCCATGAGACGCTGACACGCGATTTGGGCGAGCGCATGATCGACAGTGAAGAACGCGTCGGCGCGCGCGTGTCCGAAGCAATCAGCTCGATCATGCAGCGCCTGTCAGAGGTGGAAGAGCATTCCACCGAAGCGATTGCGCCAGTAAAGAAGGCGATGTCGAACGTTGCCTCGCGGTTGGAAGCCTTCGAGAGCAGCAAAGACGATGGGGAATTCCCCAATCCCACGCGCCGGTTCAGCGATTTTGACGCTTTCGAGAACTCAACGCCTTATGTCTCGCCGCAGGACGCCGCTCAGCCCCGCCGCGCGGGCCCGCTGCCGGTAGCCGCCGCGCCTCCAGCTGAGCCGCCACCGATCGAAGCAGCGCACGAAGACGACATCTATTTCGCCGAAGCGGTCGAAGCGTCTGCCAATGCGCCAGCCGCACCAATGAGTTCCGCGGGGAGCGCGCCGCTTCAGCAGGCGGACGAGGACGTCTTTCTCGTCGATGAAGCGATGCTTCACGCAGACGGTGTGTTCGCGCCGCCTCCGCCCGAAGACGACGATCCGTTCTGGACGCCAGATGAACCTCCGGTCGTGTTGGCCGGCGCCCTGCCGGAAGCAGCGGCGGCGAGCACGCCCCCGCTTGAAGATTTGATGCTGACGGCTGAGCCCCAGCCTGTCGGCAAAAACGATTATCTCAACGCAGCGCGCAAAGCAGCCCAAGCGCAAGTGGCGCTGAAAGCCGGAAAGAAGGCGCCGGCAAAGGCCGACCGCGCGCCGGAGGCGACGCCGATCGCTTCGTTGCGCGGATCTAGCCGGATCGTGTTCTGGGGCGCGGCCAGCGCGTTGGCGTTGCTGGTCGCCGGC
>JANNFH010000083.1:0-5934 GCA_031379565.1 Alphaproteobacteria bacterium | reverse complement strand
CCTTCCGGTTCGTCAGCTTCCGCGAGTTGCTGGAGGCTGAAACCGGCATCACCACCAACGAGCCCGACCAGGTGGCGCTGCAACAGGCGATCGAGCGCGCGGTGCATTCGCTGGTGCTGGAAGGCGCGCAGCTTGGCTATTGGCGGTTTGCGGATGCAGCCGCGGCGGCCCCGTTGCTAGGTTCTTACCAGCAAGCGCGCGGCAGCGCGCCTGTGGCGGCAAGTGAGCTCCACGAGGGCGAGCGGCCTTCGTAAACGCGCTGGTCCATCCGCCAACCCTACACGTAACAAGCTTGACGTGCGCAGCCGGACGCTAATGAGGCGAAAGCACTCGTGTGAGCGCGGAATGACGCGCATCAATGCTCCAACGCCGCAGTGTCGAAATGGGGCGCAAAGTTAACGGCGCCGGGGCGCGCCTCACGAGACGGAGCCAAGTGATGATTCGCGTACTTCTGGCCGGCGTATCCGCAATTGCATTGATGGCAAGCCCGGCGTTCGCCGATCCGGGCAATAGCAGCGACATTTACCAGGAAAATACTGGCAACCTCGCATACGTGGATCAAGTCTCCAGCCTCTGGGGCTCGTCGTCTTCGATCAGCCAAACCGGTGTGAATAATCTCGCCAATGATTACCAGAGCGACGATGGATCGCCCGTGGGTGATGTGGCGGGTAATGCATCCAACATCGAACAATCCGGCGACGACAACATAGCCGATGTGACGCAGGATAATTCCGGCTCGCTTGGCAGCGATTACGAGGCCAACAGCTCCAGTATCAGCCAGTTGGGCGGATCGAGCGACGCAGCCGTCCATCAGGGCGGCGCGGGATCAGTCTCTTACGTTACCCAAGCTGGCTTCGTTCAGAGCGCGGTGGTTGATCAAAACGGTCCCGGCGATAACGCCTCGGTCATCGATCAGGACGGATCAGCCAATGGCGCTTATTTGCTGCAATCTAACACCAGCGACGCCGCGGTGCTCTCCTCGGACATTCTTCAATCCGGTGATGAACTGGTCGCCGAGGTGACGCAGTTCGGAGAGGATGGCTGGTCGAGTGTCGTCCAGGTCGGCGTGGGTCAGATCGCCAATCTCTACCAAGACAGCTATGGCGGCGGCTCTTTGATCTCGAGCATCATTCAAAGTGATGTCTACAATTTCGCATCGGTGAACCAATCGGGCGCCCAGGGCGAGTCCGCCATCGATCAGTCCGGCGAGTATCAACTGGCCAACGTCCTGCAGATCAGCACGGGATCGGCGGGCATGCTCTCGACGATCAGCCAGTCCGGCAGTCTTAATATGGCGGACGTCCTCCAGGTCGGCGATGGCCACATGGAATCTCTGATTGAGCAGGCCGAATCTTACAATGTGGCGACAGTGACGCAAGACGGCGGTGAATTGCTGTCGGAGGTGCATCAGCTGTCGGGCGAGGGGAATTCAGCGACGGTTACCCAAATGGGTCCGCAGGCCTCGTCCTACATTTCCCAAGACGGCTATGGTCATGTCGCTGAGGTGACGCAGACTTCGGGCGTCGCTGCGGTGTCATCGATCACGCAACTCGGGCTCGGCAACGTCGCGATAGTCAACCAATAAGGGCGGCCGACGTGCAGGCGTCGCCGTTCGAGGCGCCGCTTGCCGCCGCCGGCGAGCAACAATGAAGCGAAGCGCATTATTCGTCGCCGCGGCATATTTTTGCCTGACCGGCCAAGCGCTCGCGCAGAGCGTCAACACAGTGACACTGGTTCAGAGCGGCGCCGACCATACGGCCATGCTCGATCAGGGCCAGGCTGACAGCGCCGAGGCGAGGCTGTTTCAATCTGGCCAAGACCATGACGCGGAGCTCACTCAAACCGGCGCCGCCGAGGCCGTGCTGGTCCAGTACGGATTAGGCAATGCCGCACGCGTCATGCAGGATGGTTCCTTGGCGGGCGGTGCACGCGCTTGGCTGGTGCAGGCCGGCGAGGGCAACATCGCCGAAGTTTCCCAAGCAGGGAGCGGCGACATGGCGATCCTGTTTCAAAACGGCGACGCGAATTTCATAAATCTCAGCCAAGCTGGCGGTGACAACAGCGCCGTGCTGCTGCAAAACGGCGTCGGCCTTGGGCTTGTCGTCGAACAATTCGGCGCCGCCTCCATCGTCATTTCTCAGACCGGGCCGTGAAGCGGCGCTTCGCGGCGCTGTGCGCGGGGGGTGCGGCGCTCTGCCTGGACTCAAGCGCACAAACGATCGAGAAAAATCACGTCGATTTGCCGATCGAAGCGATTGAGGCGATCGAACAGACTTCGTGCCCGCGCGCTGCCGGCGTGAGCGTCGAGGCCTGCTTGCTGTGGCTGACACCGGAGCGGAGGGCCGCCGACGCGGGCGTCATCGCGCGCGAGCTTGGCCGCGGCACGACAGACAATGTCGGCGCCATTCTCGATCTACGCGCCGACCGCGCCCCTGAGCCAGAGCCGGAGCCAGAGTGGGACCAGCCGCCGTCGCCGCTAGAGCGGCGATGACGCCAGAAGGCGGTCGCTACGGCGCTGCTGGGTCACGCGTAAAGGGAATAGATTCGCTTGGGATACGTAGTGCTGGTTGGCGGCGCCAAGCCGCTGGGCCGCCCGCCACAATGATCGGCGTGTATGCGCTACCCTAATGATCGCTTGGACCGGTGGGAGCGGTCCAGTGTGGTGGGCGGCCGCTCCTGTTGGCTACGCGCCGCTTGGGTTTTGATCCGGCGCAAGCGTGTGGTTGGCGTCAGGCCGCCTGGCCCGCGACCCAGCCGCTCGACCACGCCCATTGGAAATTATAGCCGCCGAGCCAGCCCGTGACGTCCACCGCCTCGCCGATGAAGAAGAGGCCCCGTACGGCGCGCGCCTCCATCGTTTGCTGTGACAGCGCATCGGTATCGACGCCGCCGACAGTGACTTCGGCTTTGGCATAGCCCTCCGTTCCGCTTGGCACGATACGGTGCGCTTTCAACGCACGCGCGGCGTCGATCAGGGTTTGATCCTTGAGCTCGCCGAGCGCTGCCTGCGGTAGCTTTTGCGCGAGGGCAAGCGCGAGGCGATCGGGGACGATTTCCGCCAAGGCAGTTTTGAGCAGCAATTGCGGGCGCGCACGCTTGCGCGCGACAAACACATCGTCGGTGGCGTCGGGGAGCCAATCGACCTCGATCGGCTCGCCAGCGCGCCAATAGGAGGAGGCTTGCAGGATAGCCGGGCCGGAGAGGCCCCGATGGGTGATTAGCGCGGCTTCCCGGAACGAGGCGCCGCCGCAGCGCGCGATGATGGGGGTGGCCACGCCGCTCAACTTTTGCATCCAAGCCAATTCGGATTCGGAGAAGGTCAGCGGTACAAGCCCGGGGCGCGGCGCGATGATGGGGACGCCGAACTGTTTGGCGATTTCGTAAGCAAACGCACTGGCGCCAAGTTTCGGTATGGAGAGGCCGCCTGTGGCGATGACGAGCGTTTCCGATGTAAGGCCGCCTTGGGAGGTCTCGATCTGAAAGCGCTCGGCGCGGGAGATGCGCGTGACTGAGGCGCAGGTGCGCACTTCCACGCCGCTGCGGGCGCATCCGGCCAACAGCAGCTCAACGATTTTGCGCGACGAGCGCTGACCTTCGCAAAACAGCTGGCCCAGGGTTTTCTCGTAATAGGCAATGCCATGGCGCTCAACCATGGCGATGAAATCCGCGGGCGTGTGGCGCGCCAGCGCGGAGCGGGCGAAATGCGGGTTGGCGGAGATGAAGCGATCCGGCGCGGTGTGGAGGTTGGTGAAATTGCAGCGCCCGCCCCCGGAAATCAGGATTTTCGCGCCGGCTTCGTTGTTGTGTTCGAGCACGAGAACACGGCGTCCGCGCTGGCCTGCGTGCAGCGCGCAATAAAGCCCGGCCGCGCCGGCGCCGATAATGATGCTGTGGTAGTGATTGTTTACGCGCTCATTTTTCAAACCGCACCAACTCGCCATTGCGCGCGCACTCCGCCCGCAGCAGGGCGGCGATCTGAGGCGCGACTTCTTCAGGCGCCGGCAATGTCATCGGGTCTTCGCCGGGGAAGGCCTTCGCCCGCATCGCCGTGCGGACAGGGCCGGGGTTGAACAAATTGGCGCGGATCGGCGTGATGGCGATTTCGGCGGCGTAGCACGCAACAAGGGCCTCGATCGCGGCCTTGCTGGCGGCGTAGGGCCCCCAATATGCTTTCGGCGCGCGCGCCGCGCCAGATGAGATAAACACCGCGCGCCCCGCATCGGAGGCGCGCAGTAGCGGATGCATTGCGCGGATGAGGCGCTGATTGGCGGTGAAATTCACCGCCATCACTTCGTCCATGAGCGCGGGGCTGGCCTGGTGCACGGGCGTGAGCGCGCCGAGCGCGCCGGCGCACGCAGCAAGCCCGTCGAGCTTGCCGAAGCGTTCGTAAAGCGCAGCGCCTAGGCGATCGATGGCGTCGCCGTCGCGCAGATCAAGCGGAACCAGCGTGGCTTCTGCGCCTTGGGCTTTGATTTCATCGTCTAGTTTTTCCAGCGCCTTCTGCGCGCGGGCGGTGCAGACAAGCCGCCAGCCGCGGCGCGCCAGCTCCAGCGCCAATGCGCGACCGATGCCTCGCGAAGCGCCGGTGACCAGCGCGATGCGGTGCGTTTCCTCAGGCATCAATCGGCGGACGTTTCGGCCAGCAGCGAGAGCTGAAAATCCTTGGCGGCGCGATCGGAGGAATGATCGACCAGAGGGGTGGGATAGATTCCGGTGAAGCAATGATCGGTGTATTGCGGATTTTCATCGTTGCGTTCGTGGCCCATGGCCCAATAGAGGCCTTCCACCGACAAGAAGCCGAGCGAATCGACGCCGAGGCTCTTGGTCATGTCTTCCAGCGAGAGGTGCGCGGCCATCAATTGGTCTTGGCTCGGCATGTCGATGCCGTAGAAATCGGGAAAGCGGATTGGCGGCGAGGCGCTGCGGAAATGCACTTCCCTAGCGCCTGCTTCGCGCACCATCTGAACGATCTTTCGCGAAGTGGTTCCGCGCACGATGGAATCATCGACCAGCACGACGCGCTTGTCTTTCAGCACGCCGCGATTGGCGGCGTGCTTCAGGCGGACGCCAATGTCGCGGATTTCCTGCTTTGGCTGGATGAAGGTGCGTCCGACATAATGGTTGCGGATGATGCCAAGCTCATACGGCAAGCCGCTTTCGGCGGCGTAGCCCATCGCCGCCGGGACGCCCGAATCCGGCACCGGCACGACCACGTCGGCCTCGACGCCGGTCTCGCGCGCAAGCCGCCCGCCCATACGCTTGCGCACATCGTAAACGGATTTGCCATCGATGATTGAATCTGGGCGCGAGAAGTAAACGAATTCGAAGATGCAGGGCCGTGCGGCGCGGCGCGGAAACGGGAAGTGGCTTTCGAGCTTGATCGCGCCCTTCTTGTCACGGGTGACAACGACCACTTCGCCCGGCTCCACCGCGCGCACAAACGTGGCGCCGATAATGTCGAGCGCGCAGGTTTCCGAGGCGAGGATCGGCGCACCGCCAAGCTGGCCGAGCACCAGCGGACGGATGCCAAGCGGATCGCGCGCTCCGATAAGAATGTTGTTGGTGAGGCAGACCAGCGCGTAGGCGCCCTGGATTTGGTGCAACGCCTCGACGAAGCGATCGACCACCTTGGCGCGGCGTGAGCGGGCGATCAGCTGCAGGATGCATTCCGTGTCTGAGGTGGATTGGAAGATGGCCCCGTCATCGACCAATTGCTCGCGCAGCAGTCGCGCGTTGGTCAGATGGCCGTTGTGGGCGATCGAGAAGCCGCCCACGGCGAGGTCAGCGAACAGCGGTTGGACGTTGCGGAGCACCGTGCCGCCGGAGGTAGCGTAGCGGGTATGGCCGACCGCCGAATTGCCGGGCAGGCGCTTGGGAACCTCGGGGCCGGAGAAATTGTCGCCGACCAGACCGGTGCGCCGGTCCGTGTGGAAG
>JANNFH010000076.1:0-7591 GCA_031379565.1 Alphaproteobacteria bacterium | reverse complement strand
CCATTTTCTGGCGCCTGACGGCACCCGCGGAACCTTCGCCTCGGTGCGCATCGCCCAGCCAAGCGAAGGTTCCGCGGGTGCCGTCAGGCGCCAGAAAATGGAAATCGGAAGAACCGAGCGGCACCGCCGGCGAGAAAAATTGCGTGGCGTAGGCGGCGTCTGTCGTCACCAAACCGCCGTCTGGCGTGAAGTCCTGCGGCAACAGGTAAGCCGTGTGCGCGCTGGCCGCTCCCGATCCGATGAACAGCAGCGCCACCGCCGCCAAAGCCGAGGAACCGAGTGCGCGCATTGGGATATCCCGCCTGTTTCGCGCGCCGCCCTCGCTCACACGCGGCGCGCCGCTATGAACAAGCATCCATATGCCACGGCTAGGCAAAATCAAGCGCGCGCGACCGTGGGGACGGCCAAGCGCACCTCGGATAACGCGGAAGTGACGCCGATGCGGCAGGGCGCTCTTGGAACTTTGGCGCGGGCGCGCGATCCTGTATCTCTGGGCGATGATGAACGACGCCCCATCCGCTGGCCGTATCGAGGGCCGCGTGCACCTGCTGCCGGTGCGGATCTATTACGAGGACACCGATTTCACCGGCCTAGTCTACCACGCCAATTATCTGCGCTATTTCGAGCGCGGCAGGAGCGATTTTCTGAGGCTTATGGGGGTGCGTCACAGCGAACTTTTGAGCGCCGCCGAGCCCCTGGGCTTTGCCGTTAACAGGATGACGCTCGACTTCGTGAAACCAGCGCGGATCGACGACGCGCTGGTGGTCCAAACCAGTTACGAAACCATGCGCGGACCGCGCATTTTTATCGCCCAGCAACTCCAGCGCGGCGGGGAGGATTTGGTAAAGGCCCAGGTCGAAGTCTGTTGCATCAGCCTCACAGGCCGGCCCAAGAAGCCGCCGCCGGTGCTGCTGGACCGGCTGCTACCGTTTCTTGCGCCTTGAGCAGTTACAGCCCCAAAGCGGATTCAAGGCTTGCGAGCATCGCACGCGACCAGGAGGTCTCGTCGTTCTTGTAACCGGCATGGGTGAGTACGATGATGGTGGTGTCCGTCTGCGGGTAATAATAGAGCAGACTATTCGGGCCGGTGTCATCGTTTCCGCGAACAAAAGTGCGGATGGCGCCATTTTCGGAGTGTCCGATGAACCAGCCAAGCGCGGCTTGCCCCTCTTGGATTGCGATGACAGGCGAAAGTAGCGTGTCTCGTGCGGACGCTGAAATTATCCGATCGCCCCATAGCGCCTGGCGCCACCGATAAAGGTCGTGCGTAGTTGAGTAATAGGATTGCCACCAACGCAGCTGGCCCAGCACAGGCGGCCAGTCGCCCGTGAAGGGCACGACGTGCGGCGCCTGAACACTCGGAAACTGGCCGGTGTTCCGCAAACCCGCGCGTCCGATGATCTCCCTGCGCACGAATTCAGCATAGTTTATGTTGCAGTTGCGTTCGACAATAGCGGCGGCCAGCGCATAATTGGCGTTGGAGTATATGAACTGGGCGTCTGGCGCTGCTTCAAGCGGCAACGCCAGAATGCCGAGGCGCGCTTCCTCGCTGCTGCCAACCACTTCGAAATCATACGATTGCGGCAGCCCTGAAGTGTGCGAGAGCACCTGCCTAATCGTGATGGCGCGCTTGTCCGACGGGGTATCGGACCAAATTTCCCCCAGGGATGCCTCGAATCTGAGTCCACCCAGCTCCACGCAGCGCATGATCGCGGCGCTAATGAATTGTTTGCCCATGGAAGAAATCCAGAAGCGTGAATTGCGGCGGATGCGCTCGCCTCGAATTTCCCCATAGGCTTCGTCCAATAGGATGCGGCCGTGCCGCGCGACCAGCACGGCGCCGGAAAACCCAGCGCCAGACTCAGCTAGCGCAGCATTTCGGAGCGCCGTCCGGGCGGTGTTTTCACGCGCCTGCGCCTGCTGTGGCAGCATCGCGAAAAGACACACGATTGCAAAAGAGACCCACCTCTTTGTCATTGCGAGACTCCGAACCATCGACGGCGCTGGCTATGACCCGCGCGCCGGGGCGCCGTATTGTAGTTTCTTGCATGGCGCGCCTAGGCCGGCGCCGAAGGCTTCGGCTCGCAGCGCTCAGCTGCGCTGTTTCGCGAATGCTCCAGGGGTCAAGCCAAAAGCACAACGAAACGTGACGGTGAGGTGGCTCTGGTCATGGTATCCCGCCAACAACGCGACTTGAGCGAGCGGCGCCGATCGTTCTGACAGCATGCGCACAGCGCGCTGCAGGCAGGCCTGGCGGCGATAGCTGCTCGGTGACATGCCGTATTCCGCGGTGAAGCGCCGGGTCAGCTCATAGGGTTCCATCTCGAGCCGCGCGGCGACCGCTCGCACGGTTGGAGCAGCTTCGTCCGCAAGCAATGTTGCCGCACGATCTATCAGCGTGGCTGGCGGCGCCGGCGCGTAGGGTTGTGGGCGAGACGCCGTTAGCAGCTCATCGCCGTTGAGTGCGCGGTCGAGATTGACGTGGCCGCGCGACGCACACCAGCCATGTTGGGCGATCCATCGCTGAACGGCGAGCGGCGATACCGCTAGGCGCGTGTAGCTGGCGCCGCCGGCATCCGCGATGTTGGCGTGCGCGAAGAAGGCGGGGCGAAAGACAAAATCCCCGCGAACCAAGCGCGCCTGTCCCTCAAAGGCTTCCTCCCGCATCTCGCCGCCGAGGTATAAGACAAGCCGCGCGTCGCTGTGCCGATGAATGGCCTGGCGCTTCTTGGCCTGGGCCAAAATAGCCTGGCCGAGCTGCGTCGCCGCCAAGGCGCCTGGAGAATTGGAAATCGTCATCCCGAACAGGTTCACCCTGGGCAACGATGAGGGAATCGCGCCTGTGGTTTCAAGTCCGTTGTGTCAGGCTGCAGTGCGCGGGAGCCCGCCACCCGCTCATTTTTTCCGGTTCCGGAACTTGTCTTTAGGGCCACAGGCCGTCTCCGAAAGCCGTGGGCTGTGCTTTTTGAGGCGCTTAAACCATTCTTAGAGCTCTCCACGTCCAGCTTTTGACAAACTCATCCGGCTCTTCCGGTGTGGGGCGCGGCTGAGACAATGCCGCGGATGCGGGAGCGAGCATGGAATCCGGAGCCGATCAGATCACCATCTGGACGTTATTCCTTGAGGCCGATCCGGTCGTGAAGGGCGTCATGCTTGTGCTGGCGCTGGCCTCGATCTGGTCGTGGGCGATCGCCGTCGATAAATGGCTGCAATTCGGCGATCTGGAATCCAGCGCGAGAAAATTCGAGCGGCAGTTCTGGTCTGGGCGCGCCATGGACGATATGGACGAGACCGCCTCCGATCGGCCGCGCGACGCCTTAGGCCGTGTGTTCGCGGCGGCGGCGCGGGAATGGCGCGATGCGCGCCGCGCCGGCGCCCAGAGCGCGGGGGCTGGTCAAATGATGCTCGAGCGCGTCGATCGGCTAATGCAGGCGCAAATCTCACGCGAGATGCAGCGCGCCTCACGGGGCCTTGGCGTGCTCGCCAGCGTCGGCGCTTCGGCGCCGTTTATTGGCCTGTTTGGCACGGTGTGGGGCATCATGAACGCCTTCACCAACATCGCTCAGCAACAGCAAACCAATCTCGCCGTCGTCGCCCCCGGCATCGCCGAAGCTTTGTTCGCCACCGCGCTTGGCCTAGTGGCGGCGATCCCGGCGGTGATCTTCTACAACAAATTCACCGGCGACCTCGATCGCTTCGGCGACCGGCTCGATACGTTCAGCGATGAAGTCGCCGCGCGCTTGTCGCGGCGCATCGGCGAGCAAAGCTGATGGCCGGCGCCTTGGCCGCTTCCAGCCGGCGCGGTCGCCGCGGGCGGCGTTCGGCGCGGCGCACTCGCCTCAGCGAGATCAACGTCACCCCGTTCGTCGATGTCATGCTGGTGCTGCTGATTGTGTTCATGGTCACCGCGCCTTTGCTCACCGTCGGCGTGGCGGTGGATTTGCCGCGCACCGAGGCCAAGCAGCTCGAAAGCGAAACCGAGCCGCTCACCATCACCATCCGCGCCGATGGCACGGTGTTCGTGCAGGAAACTGTGATCGATAAGGAGCAATTGGTGGCGCAGATGCGGGCCATTTCCCGCGAGGGTTATGACCGGCGCGTGTTCATCCGCGCCGATTCCACCGCCGATTACGGTTTGGTGGCGGATGTCATGGCGCGCCTCTCCAGCGCCGGCTTCCGAAATCTCGGCCTCGTCACCGACACCATGGACGCGGCGGAGCGCAATCCGCTTCGGCCGCGCCTCTGAGCGCCGTGCGCGCCGGTTGGGCGGTCTCCGCGGTCGGCCATGTCGGCTTTTTGATGATGACCTTGCTCGCCTGGGAAACTCGCTCGACGCTGATGCCCGCGATCGGGGCGGTAGTGCCGATCGAGATCGTCAACGTCGCGCCGGAATCCAACGTGCGCGCGCTGGCCGAGGATGTGCCCGAAGAAGAACAAGCGCCGGAAGCCGCCGAGGAAACCGTTCAAGAAGCGCCAACGCCCGCGCCTGTGCCCGCCGCGCAGCCCGCGCCGCAACAGCCGCGCCAGCGCGCCGAGGAATTCGATCTCGCCGCCATCGCCCGCATGGTCGATAAGCAGCGCGCGCCGGGGCGCGAGCGCAACGAGGGCGCCCGCGCCGACCGCAACCAGCGCGGCGTCGGCCCCGGCACCGCCGAAGCGGTCGCGCTGGAAGACCGCGCCCGCGCGCTCGCCCGCGCGCATTTGCGCCGCTGCTGGCGTATGCCGGTCGATTTGCCCGATCCCGATCGCTTGATCGTCACCATCGCGTTTGATCTCAATCGCAACGGCACTTTGAACGGCCAGCCGCGCGTGACCTCGCCGCGTAATTATGCCTTTGATCCAGCCATGCGCACGGCGGTGGACGCGGCGCTCCGGGCGGTGCGGGTCTGCGATCCATATCCGTTTCCAGATGACCCGATTGTTGGCGAGCACTATGACATCTGGCGCCAGACCGAATTCACCTTCCGCCCGAGCTTCTAGCGAACGCGAGACAACATCATGAGCGCAACGATGACGACCTTCCGCCCCGACTCGCCTGCCTCAAGCGCAACCAGAACCCTCCCCCTAGAGGGGGGAGGGCAGGATGGGGGTGAGGGCGTAGGGCGCGACGCTCGCGAACGTCGCGCACGCAGCGATGCATCAACCATGGAAGCGCCCCTCACCCCACCCCTTACCCCGCCCCCTCTAGGGGCGGGGAGGCCCCTGCGTTCCGCTTCATGGCCCGCAAGGTTTTCGCGCGCGCTTGCCCTTGCCTTTGCGGTTCTTGCGCTCGGCTTTGCACTCGCCCCCCCCGCGCACGCGCAACTCCACGTCGATATCGACGAGGGCAACCTCAATCCGATGCCGATTGCCGCGCCGGACTTCATCGCTGGCAACCCCAACGCCGCCGCCCTTGGGCGCGACATTGCCGGCGTTATCCGCGCCAATCTAGAGCGCTCTGGGCTGTTCCGCTCGGTCGCGCCGGAGGCTTTCATTGAGCGCATCCAGAGCATGGATGTGCCGCCGCGCTTCGCTGATTGGAAAATTATCGACGCCCAAGCGCTGGTGGTGGGTCAGGTGGCGATGTTGCCTGACGGGCGCGTGCGCATCGAATTCCGGCTCTGGGACGTGTTCGGCGAAGCCTCGCTGACCGGCTTCCAATACGCCACTACGCCGGATAATTGGCGCCGCATCGCCCACCGGATCTCCGACCAGATTTACGAGCAGCTCACCGGCGAACGCGGCTATTTCGACACCCGCATCGTCTTTGTTTCGGAGACCGGGCCGCGCACGCGCCGGATCAAGCGGCTGATGATCATGGACCAAGACGGCGCCAATCCGTTCTTCCTCACCGGCCCCGACGCGATGGTGCTGACGCCGCGGTTTTCGCCCTCGACGCAGATGATCACCTACATGTCGTTCGAGACCGGCGCGCCGCGTGTGTTTCTCTACAATCTCGAAACCAACCGCCGCGAAGTGCTGGGTGATTTTCCCGGCATGACCTTCTCGCCGCGCTTTACCCCGGATGGCTCGGGCGTCGTGCTCACGCTGGACATGAACGGCAATTCCGAAATCTTCACCATGGATTTGCGCTCCCGGCAGCGCAGCCGACTCACCAACAATCCCAGCATCGATACTTCGCCATCCTACTCCCCGGACGGGGCTCAGATCGTGTTCAATTCCGATCGCGGCGGCTCGCCCCAGCTTTACGCCATGAATGCCGACGGCTCTGGGTTGCATCGCCTTTCGTTTGGCGAAGGGCGCTATTCGACCCCGGTCTGGTCGCCGCGCGGCGATCTGATCGCCTTTACCCGCCAATCCGGGGGCCGTTTCGCGATTGGCGTGATGCGCCCAGATGGCTCTGGTGAACGCATCTTAACCGAGAGCTATCTTGACGAAGCCCCGACTTGGTCGCCCAACGGACGGGTGATCATGTTCTTCCGCGAAGGGCGGGGCGAGGGCCCGCGTTTGTGGTCGGTCGATCTCACCGGGCGCAATCTGCGCCAGGTCGCCACCCAGACGGACGCTTCCGATCCTGCCTGGTCGCCTTTGCTGCCGTAGCCAGGACACGCCGTGAAGGGAACAACATTGTCGGCTAGGAATCTGCTTTGTAAGGATTAGTTTCACGTGCGGGGGATAGCGCCGTATCATCGGGCTGCGCACTTACACCGCTTCCAGGGGAGAATTGAGCCAATGCGAAACACTTTGATTGCCGTCTGCGCTGTCGCCGCGCTCGCCGCCTGCGCCAGCCGTCCCACCGAAACCAGCTCCGTGCCGGAAACTTCCGGCCCAGCCACCGAAGCGCCACGCGGCCCAGTACCCGGCTCGGTCGAGGATTTCCGTGTCTCGGTCGGGGATCGCGTGTTCTTTGGTTACGACCGTTTTGACCTGACCCCGGAAGCGCGCTCGGTGCTGGAGCGTCAGGCCGCATGGCTGCGCCAATATCCAGGCGTTAGCGTCCTCGTAGCCGGCAATTGCGATGAACGCGGCACCCGCGAATACAATTTGGCGCTCGGTGCTCGCCGCGCCGCCGCCGCCCGCGATTACCTGGTGTCGCTTGGCGTCGGCTCCAACCGGCTCGAAACCGCCTCTTACGGCAAGGAGCGCCCGCTCGACCCGCGCGCCAACGAAGAGGCCTGGTCGGTTAACCGCAATTCCCACACTCAAATCGTGTCGGGCGCGATTTCGTAAGCACCCAGACCGCTTCCAGGAAAAGTGTATGCGGTTTTCCGATCAGGAAGCGGTCTAAATTGTTGATTCTGAGCATTTCCCAGGCTGGACGGCTGAATCGAAGATGCCGGGAAATGCTCTGAGCCGCGCGCCGCAATTTGGCCCGAGCGCGCGGCTAGGCTTTCCGCCATGATTGATATTTCCGCTCCCTCCGGGCGCATCCGGCTCGCTGCCTTCATCGCGCTGGCCGGATTTGCGCTGGCGTTGCCTGCCGCCGCTCAAACCCAATTACCGCCGGTGGGCAGTTACGCTCCCGCCGACGCCCGCCAGGATCGCATCGAGATGTTGGAGCAGCAATTGCGCGAGGCTACCGCGGAGGGCGAGCAATTGCAGTTTCAACTCATGCAAGCCAATCGCGAAATCACCCGCTTGCGCGGCATGG
>JANNFH010000056.1:0-11492 GCA_031379565.1 Alphaproteobacteria bacterium | reverse complement strand
GACACCGCCATCGACGGATCGCCAACAGCGCCCAACGCCTGCAGAAACGCGGGCGCATCGAACAAGCGGCCGGACCAACGATGCGCCCATGCGTCGTTACCCGGCCAATCGGCAGCCCATGCGCGGATCAGCGCGCCGGGGTCTAAACCGCCAACCATGCTGAGCTGGGCGCCAAGCATCGGCGCGGCCTCGTCCTTCGCTTCGACGACATAGGCGCCGTCGTGAAACACGCGCACCCGCATCGGCAGGGAACGCCCAAACGGCCCCGCGGCCAACGACGCGGGCACGCCGCCGACAAACTCGAACGGCAACACGGTCGTGTGTCCGTCCTTGAACCAGCCCAGCGCCGCGCGCGTGCGGACAAAATAAGCGCCGTCGCTTAGCCTATCGGCGTCGCCGGCGAGCGCGTCCCAACGCGCACGCCACTCGGCGTTCGCCGCCGCTTCTCGCCCGCGCGGATGCGTGGTTTCGGCAAACCGCCGCAGGGCCTCGACCTCCCCGCGCCGTCCGCCAGGCGGGGCAGGTGTTTGCGCAGAAGAGGACGCTGTGGACGCGCCCGCGGCGCCAAGCGCGAGGAGACCCATGATGGAGCGGCGTGTAATCACGCGCCCTTCTGTGGATTCCATCCGCCACGCGCAATGCCGGAGAGACCAAGCCGCGACCCGGTGCGATGAACCGACCGGCGCTAGGGCTGCGCCCGGTCCGTTGCGCAAAGACCAGGCTCGATCGCCCCGGCTGGCCGCGCATCAGCGTATTTTTTCTCCACGATCAGATAGCGCATGGTTTCTCCGCCAACATTCACCGCCGCGTGACGCACCTCGGAATCATTCGCGAACGAAGCGCCGGCCTGGAACGCCCGATCGACCACGCCGTTCTCGGTCGTAATGCGCATGATGCTCTGACCTTCCAGCGCATAGCCGAAATGCGGTGGGTGATAGTGCGCCTCGTGCCCCACGCCGGGCGGGAACGTGCAGCGCAGCACGCGGATCATCTCGTCTTCGTGGAGAAGTTCGCATGTGCGCTCGCCTTGCCAGCCGGCGCAGAGCGCGCTGGGCAGCGCGCCGCCGAGCTGAGCCGCGGCTGGGCCGGTTGCAAGCGCGAGCACGGCAATCGTCGCCGAGAGTTGTTTCCAGGCCATATCGCCTCCCCAGCTTGAACGCTAACGCCGCCTCAAGCCTTTTCCGGCCGACGAACTTCGGGGCGCGGCGTTGCCTTCAGCTCTGGGAAATAGGCAAACTTGAGTTTGTCCTTGTCGCTCGGATCGACATCGATCTTAACAATGCCGCCGTGCTTCAACTTGCCGAACAGCAATTCGTCCGCCATCGGCTTTTTCACTGTTTCCTGGATCAGCCTCGCCAGCGGACGAGCGCCAAAGTTTTCGTCATAGCCCTTGGTGGCGAGCCAATCGGCGGCGCGATCGGTGATCTCGATCTGCACGTTGCGTTCGGCCAATTGCGCTTCGAGCTGGATGATGAATTTCTGCACCACGTTGCGCACGACTTCCGGCGCCAGGCCGTTGAAATGGATTGATGCATCGAGGCGGTTGCGGAATTCCGGTGAAAACAGCCGCTTGATCGCCTCTTCGTTTTCTTCGTCCTTCTTGCCGCGGCCAAACCCGATGCCTTGGCGCGCCGCGTCCGCCGCACCGGCATTGGTGGTCATGATCAAGATGACGTTTCTGAAATCCACTTTCTTGCCATTGGCGTCAGTCAACGCGCCGTGATCCATCACTTGCAGAAGGATGTTGAACAGATCCGGGTGCGCCTTCTCAATTTCGTCCATAAGCAGAACGCAATGGGGATGCTGATCGACGCCGTCGGTGAGCAATCCGCCCTGATCGTAGCCGACATAGCCCGGGGGCGCGCCAATCAGACGCGAAACCGTGTGGCGCTCCATGTATTCCGACATGTCGAAGCGCAGCAGCTCAATGCCCATGATGTTGGCCAGAGAACGCGCGACCTCGGTTTTGCCAACGCCGGTTGGCCCGGCGAACAAATAGCAGCCAATCGGCTTTTGCGGTTCACGCAAACCCGCGCGCGCCATCTTGATCGCCGCGGCGAGTTGGTCGATAGCGCTTTCCTGTCCAAACACCACGCGCTTTAAATCGCTATGCAGCGAGGCCAGCATCTCGGAATCGTCCTTCGACACCGATTTGGCCGGTATCCGCGCCATCCGCGACACTACTTCCTCAACCTCGGCGACGCCGATCATTTGCTTGCGCTGCCCAGGCGGCAGCAACATCATCGAGGCGCCCGCTTCATCGATTACGTCGATGGCTTTGTCTGGCAATTTGCGGTCGCCCATATGGCGGGCGCTCAAATCCACCGCCGCCTTGATAGCCTCGTCGCTGTATTTGACCTTGTGATAATCCTCAAAATAGGAGCGAAGGCCCATCAGGATTTTGATGGCGTCCGGCACGCTGGGTTCGCTGACATCGATCTTTTGAAAGCGCCGCGCCAGCGCGCGGTCCTTCTCAAAATGCTGACGATATTCCTTGTACGTGGTCGAACCCATGCAGCGCAGCTGGCCCGATTGCAGTGCCGGCTTCAGCAAATTGGACGCATCCATCGCCCCGCCGCTGGTGGCGCCGGCGCCGATGACGGTGTGAATTTCATCTATGAACAGAATCGCCTTGGGGTGATTTTCCAATTCCTTCATCACGCTCTTCAAGCGCTCTTCAAAATCGCCGCGATAGCGGGTGCCCGCGAGCAGCGAGCCCATGTCGAGCGAGAAGATGGTCGCGTCGGCCAGCACCTCGGGCACCTGCTTTTCGATAATCTTCCGCGCCAAGCCCTCAGCAATGGCAGTTTTGCCGACGCCGGGATCGCCGACCAGCAGCGGGTTGTTCTTCTGCCGGCGGCACAGGATCTGGATCGAGCGCAACACCTCGGCTTCGCGGCCAATCAACGGATCGATTTTGCCTTCCTTGGCTTTCTTGTTGAGGTTGACGCAATAAGCCGCCAGCGATTCCTGGCCCGATTTGACGACGCGCTCGCCTTCTTCCTCGCTGGCGCCGCGCACTGGGCGAGGCTGCGCCGCGCCAGGACGCTTGGCGAGACCGTGGCTGATGTAATTGACCGCGTCATAGCGGGTCATGTCCTGCTCTTGCAGGAAGTACGCAGCGTGGCTTTCACGCTCGGAAAATAGCGCCACCAGCACGTTGGCGCCGCTTACTTCACGCCCGCCGCTTGAATCCACATGCAGCATCGCCCGCTGCAGCACGCGCTGGAACCCCGCGGTCGGGCGTGCTTCCTCATGCTCGCGCGTGTCCATCACAAGGCTGTCGAGTTCTTCCTCGAGATAAGCGTCGAGATTGACCCGCAATTTGTCGAGATCGACCTTGCAGGCCTGCATCACTTGCGCGGCGTCATCATCGTCGATCAGCGACAGCAGCAAATGCTCAAGCGTGACGTATTCATGGCGATGATCGTTGGCCAAGGACAACGCCCGGCGAAGCGTCTGTTCGAGCGTGCGGGAGAAAGTCGCCATCGAAGCCTATTCCTTTTCCATCGTACATTGCAGCGGATGTTCGCTGCGCCGCGCCAGGTCGAGCACTTGGGCGACCTTGGTCTCGGCCACCTCGTAGGTGAACACGCCGCACATGCCGACGCCGTGCTGGTGCACGTGCAGCATGATCGTGGTGGCCTCTTCCCGTGTTTTATTGAAGAAGCGCTCAAGCACGTAAACCACGAATTCCATCGGCGTGTAGTCGTCGTTCAGGATCAAAACCCGATATAGCGACGGTTTTTTAGTGCGCGTACGCGTCTTGGTGGCGGCGCCGGTTTGCCCGTCCCGCCCGCCCTCCTCGCTATTGTCGTCCCATTGATTGTCACTCATGGACGCACACACCTCATGGCGACACGCTTGGCTGCAACCCCGTCCCCCAAGCGTGCGTCCACTTGGTCATTAATCTATGAACTTCCGCGCGGGAGGGAAGTGCTGGGGCTGCAAACTGGCGCGCCAGAGCCCGCTTCGCGACCGCGCTGAAGCTTTGGCCGGGCATAAAGGCTTGAACACACATGCGAAACGGGCCCGGCGTCGCCGCCAGGCCCGTTCCCAATCTCACCGCCCTCAAGGCCTGCTGGGGCCCCGAAACGTGATTTGCTTAACGCTGGGCGGTTTGAACCAAATGGCCAACCGCGCTGACGCGCTCGTTGATCGGCGCCAAGGCTTCCTTGGCCAAGCCAGAGACCAGTTCAGCCGCTTCGGTCACTTCGGCGACATAAGCGTCGAACGAGGACTTGGCATACTGGTTTTGCTTTTCCACGAATTCCTGGACGCTCTTAGAGGTCATGATCGACTTGGCGGCCGATACATGATTTTCCAGGGCCATCTTGGAGAACGCGACATAGCGGGCCGAGAGGGTCTCAAATCCCTTCTGGGTCGCGGTGGCCGAGGCGAGCAGCGCTTCAAAATTCTCTTTGCCGAACGAGGACGCTTCCGACATCGCCGCCAGGCTGCGGTCGATGTTTTCGCGCACGGCTTCGCTCGAAACCGAGCTGGCGTTTTCAAAGGCCTCGGTCGCGGATTTGACGGTCCGGGCAGTACTTTTCGCAGTGGCCATGTTCGCCTCCTAGGTGAAGGGGCGCGGCGCGCCCTGACTGATCCCCCGACTGACGTTGTCGGCGGCTTGTGGAGGCTATATGTTGCACTGCACCATAAAGGTCAAGGGGTATTTGTGCAGTGCAACATAGGCTTTTTGCCGCAGCGTCCGGCAGCGTCTGGGACTGCGTTTGAAATACCCTAAACGCAGTATTGCCCCTATCCGCTCAGCTTCAATTCATGGTTTGAGAACAAGGTAGAAGAGCGCGTAAACAGTTTGGCGCGCGGCGGGTGGATGGCCAATCAAGCCGATGCAACGTTCGCTTAACCGGTTCTAATGAAACTGTAAGCTGCGCGGCACGGTATTTGCCTGAAAACTCCGTCTTTGTGGGATTGGTCGCACCATGAATCGAGCGGGCGGGATGAAGTTCAAGGTAATGGCCGGCCTCGGCGCGGCGTTCGCGACCCTATCGTTCGCTTCGGCCTCCTTCGCCGATGAGCGCTATGCGGCCATCGTTATGAACGCTCGAACCGGCGAAGTGCTACTGGAAGACCAGGCCGATTCCACTCGGTTTCCCGCCTCGCTGACCAAAATGATGACGCTCTACATGCTGTTCGAGGCGCTCGAACGCGGCGACATCACCCTAGACACCCGTTGGACCGCCTCGCGGCATGCGGCCGGGCAGCCCCCGTCCCGGCTCGGTTTGGCTTGCAGCCGCCGACGCGGCTGCGATTCCCTTACGGTCGAGCAAGCGATACGGGCATTGGTGGTGCAATCGGCCAACGATGTCGCCGTCGTTGTTGCCGAAAGCCTCGGCGGCAGCGAAGCCCGCTTCGCCGCCAACATGACCTCGCGAGCCCGCGAATTGGGCTTGGCTGACACCCGCTTCGTCAACGCTAGCGGCCTGCCCGATGTGCGCCAGCACACCACGGCGCGCGACATGGCGCGGCTGGGCCAGGCGCTGTGGCAGGATTTTCCCGAATACTATTATTACTTCCAGACGGCCGAGAACTCTTTCCGCCGGTCCTATGGCCGCAACCACAACCATCTCCTCGGCCAAGTCGAGGGCGTGGATGGCATCAAAACCGGCTACACTCGCGCCTCCGGCTTCAACCTAGCCTCTTCGGCCGAACGCAACGGCCAGCGCGTCATTGTGGTGGTCATGGGCGGGGAAACCGCGGCCGCCCGCGACGCCCAAGTCGCCTATCTGATTGATGGTGCGTTTGAGGAATATGCCCGCCGCGTCGATCCGAACGGGGTGACGTACGCTAACCTGCCAACCAGCCGGCTCGACGTTCAACTGGCGCCGAGCGTTTTAAGCCAAGGCGTCACCACCCGCGTCAGCTCTGCTCCCTCGGCGCTGGGTGCGCCTTATTCGGCCTATCCGAGCATGGTGGTTGAAACACTGGCGCCGCGCGCGCCGTCGGAAGCCGCGCCCCTGGGCCAAGGCGACGAAGAAAATTCGACCGAAGAACCGAACGAATAAATCTAAGCCGCGCTTTTCAACAGCCGGTCCCGCGCCGCGGTAAGGCTCGCCGCGTCGGCGTGTGCGCCTCCTCGGTCGGGGTGGGCGACGGCTATTTTGGCCCGATAGGCCGCGCGAATTTCCGCCGCGCTGGCGCTTAGCCCCACACCGAGAATTCGCCGCGCCTCCGCCTCGGCAGGGTCAACCCGCGCTGGCGCTGCGCGCATCTGCGGCGTGAGCAGCCAGGCAACGGCCGCCGCCAGGGCCAAACCCAGGGCAAACCAAAGCTGTCCGCGCATCAAAACGACCCCTGCCCCCAGCCCTAGAACCAAACTCGGCCACCGCCGCATCAAAGCGCCCCGGCGCGCGCCCGCAATCCGCCCCAGCAGCAAAGCGCCAAAAATCAAGATAACAGCGAGGAGAGCGGGCGTCATGAACAGGTGCTAACATGCCCTGCGGCTCAGAACCGCAACAGCTCGCCCTCAAGCCCTGGCAATTTCAGGGTAATGAACAGGTCGCGTAATTCCTGGCGGGCCGCAAGGTGCGTCATTTTCAGCGCGCCCTCGCCGCCTTCGCCGTCGAGGTCCAGCAGCGTCAGGCCCTGCGGAAACAGCTCCCGGAAGATCACCCGTTCGGAAAGGCCCGGCGCCAAGCGAAAGCCGATCCGAGAGGACAGCAGCTTCAGCGCCTCGCCGACCCGTTGCTTGTTCTTGGCCTCGATGCGGCTGGCGGAGGTGCGGTTGCGCATCACCACCCAATCGATCGGCGTGCGCTCTTGTTGGGCCTTCCGTTTGCGACTGTCCCAAACCATCTCGCTGTAGATCGAAGGGCGCACCACATCGGCCATTTCCGGGTCGATATCACCCAACAAATCGAAATCGATGAAGCTGTCGTTGAGCGGCGTAATCAGCGTGTCGGCGCAGGCGTGCGCCAGGCGGGCGAGGTGGGAATCTCCGCCGGGGCTATCAACGACGATAAAATCGCAGGTTTCCGCAAGCCGGCGCAAAGCGGCCCGGAACCCGGCTTCATCCTCAGCTTCGGCGGCGTCCATCTGGCGCTCGCGGCTTTCGTGGATTTCCAACATTTGCGGCGCCGGCAATTGCGCTCCGCGCGCGGCGATCCAGCGGGCGCGGTTTTCGATGTAGCGGGTCAGCGAGCGCTGGCGCACGTCGAGGTCGAGCGCGCCGGTGCGCCGGCCCATCCGCATCAGCGCCACGATCAAATGCATGGCGACGGTGGATTTGCCCGCGCCGCCCTTTTGGTTGCCGATGACGATCAAATGCGTCCGTCGCGGCGCCGCCTCGGGCTCAAAGGCATGCGCCAGGCTCACGATTGCTGTCGCTGCGGCTGGCGCGCGGATTCGGGCGGCAAGAAGGGTTCGCGGAGCGCTGGGGTCCGGTACATCACCTTAAATCTCGTTGATCGAGGTTAAGGTGCGCTTAAGCTTGACGCCGGCTCAGCGGCGGCGGATGCGAATTGGATGGGTGATGCCTCCCTCCCAGTAGTGCGCGACGTGAGCAGCCTTCGCGCGGCGATTCGCCAATTGCGCGCGGGCGGCAAAACCATCGCCTTGGCGCCGACCATGGGCGCGCTGCACGAGGGCCATCTCTCCTTGGTGCGCGCCGCCAAGGCGCGCTTCGGTGCGGTCGTGGCCAGTCTGTTCGTCAACCCCCGCCAATTTGGGCCGCACGAGGATTTCGAACGCTATCCCCGGGACGAAGCTGGCGATTCCCGGCTGCTCGCGAGCGCCGGCTGCGACCTGCTGTTCGCGCCGGAGCGCTCCGTGATGTATCCAGAGGGCTTCGCCACCAGCGTGATCGTCACCAGCGTCTCAACCCCGCTCGAAGGCGAAATGCGCCCGCATTTCTTCGGCGGCGTCGCCACGGTCGTGACCAAGCTGCTGCTGCAATGCCTGCCCGATGCGGCGTTTTTCGGCGAGAAAGATTATCAGCAGCTGCTCGTCATCAAGCAGCTTGCGCGTGATCTTGACATGCCCACCGAAATCGTCGGCGTCCCAACCGTGCGCGAACACGACGGCTTGGCGATGTCGTCGCGCAATTTTTACCTCAGCCCCGATGAGCGCCGAGTCGCCGCGCGGCTCAACGTGGTGCTGCGCGACAGCGTCAAGGAAGTGCACCGCGGCGAAGCGACCATCGCGGAAGTCGAGGCCGAGGCCGCACGCCATCTCAAGGCGGCGGGTTTCGGCGTGGTCGATTATGTCGCCGTCCGCGATGCGCAGACGCTGGCGCCGATCGCATCGCTCGCCCGCCCCGCCCGCATCCTCGCCGCCGCCTGGATCGGCACGACACGGCTAATCGACAATATGGCGGTGTGATTTCTCCTTGGACCGCGCGTCTTCAGACGCGCAGAAACGCAAGTGCGGGCCTGAAGGCCCGCGGTCCGAATAAGAAGGCCGCGCGCGCGCCCGCGGCCTTCTTATTCGATGTTGCCGATGCCGCGTTACGGCGTCGTCGCGGGCGCAGGCGCGGGCGTTTCCGCGCCCGCCGCTGGCGTCTCCGTTGCCGCAGCGGCGGGTGCCGCGGGCGGTGCGGTTGCGTCAGCCGGCGCTGCTTCCGGCGCAGCCGCCGCCGCAGGCGCGCTTGGCGGCGCAATCGCGGTCAGGCGCGAGATGTCGCCGCTGCTGACGTAATAGATCTCGCGGTTGCGCGAGCCGCCGGCTTGGGTCGGGTCGTCGTTGTAAACCTCGTAAGTGGCCCAATCGTCATCGCGCGTGCCGGGATTGTCGAGGTGCGCGGCGGCCAAGAGCGCGTCCATGCGGTCATAGATTTCCGCCATCACGTTCTCTTCGGTGCCAGTGTAGGTCATGTGCAGCATCGCGCCGCCCGGCGTTTGACCAACCGCCCCGGTCAGCAGCGCGCGCGGCTGCGCGCCCCTATAGGGATAGCCAATTTGAAAGCAATATTGCTCCGCCACCACCCGAGGCTCCACCGCCATCAGCGGCCCAGTCGCCGTCAACCGATTTGAGCGCATCAAAGGAGGAATGACGGTCTCGGCCTGACTCAGAATTGAAGTGATAGAATCGGGTTCGTCCGAAGAGCAGTTTTGAACGTAGAAGAAAGGCTGCGCTGCGATTTGCACCACTTCGTAGGGCAAGCCCTCAAACGTCGCGGTCGGCAGCGTGCCGAGATCGGCGCTGACCATCGCGGCGGCGGCGCCCGCCAGCGGGCCCACCCCCGCGCCGGTGATGGCGCCGATTCGGTTGAGCGGGTTGGCGCCGAGGTCCTTCTCCAGGCGCAGCTCGACGCGCGCGCCATTCTCTTCCGGGCTCACCGCATAGATGGCCCGCCCAGCGCCGCCTTCGGCGTAAGCGACATTGGCGGTGACGACATTATTCTCCGCCGAGGTCACTTCGTTTTGGGTGACGCCTTCAGCGATGACAGTGCCGGCCGGGGTCGAGGCCAGACGCGCGAACACGCTAGCGACCGGGCGTTCAACCGTGAAGGACTCGGTGCGGCTCGCAATCGGCGGCAACACAAAGAAAACCGCGCCAGCGGCGATTGCCGCCAGCACGACGATAATCAACAGGATGCGTCCAACGGCGCCCATAATGTGTGTCCCTTCTTGGCTTCTGCCCCAGCCCCCTACCTAGCAGGTCGGCGGTGAGCGCCAAACCCCCAAAATCGGGAACCTCTGCGGCACAAAGGCCGAACCGCGCTTTCCCTTGCGGCGAGCCCGTGTTGTAAGCTTCGCCCATGACCTCGGGCACCGAAATCACCTACGGCACTTATTTGCGCCTGCGCGACCTGCTTGCCGCCCAGCAACCGCTGAGCGATCGCCACGACGAAATGCTGTTCGTGATCCTGCATCAGACCATGGAATTGTGGATGAAGCAGGTGCTGCACGAAATCGATGCGGCGCAGGGCGAGGTTGAAAGCGGCGAATTGGTGCGCGCCTACAAGCACATGGCGCGGGTCTCGCGGATTCAAGCCTTGATGACCCAGACCTGGGACGTTCTGGCGACCATGACCCCGACCGATTATCTGCGCTTCCGTGAAGTACTGGGAACGAGCTCTGGTTTTCAGTCGGCGCAATTTCGTACGCTCGAATACCGGCTCGGACTGAAGGACGACAAATTTCTGGCGTTTCAAGCTGAGGGCAGCGCCGAGCGCGCGGTGATGGAAGCGGCTCTCGACAAGCCCAGCCTCTACGACGCGGCGTTGAGGCAGTTGTCGCAGGTGATCGGGTTGCCTGGCGACGTGCTGGCCCGCCCAATGCGTGCGCCTTACCAGCCAAGCGAAGCGGTCGAGGGTGCGTGGCTCGAAGTCTACCGCGACGCCGAAACGCACTGGCCGCTCTACCAGCTGGCGGAAAAATTGCTCGATCTCGACGACGCCTTCTTGACCTGGCGGCACAAGCACGTGCTGACGGTGGAGCGCATCATCGGCAGGAAACGCGGCAGCGGCGGCACCGAGGGCGTGGGCTATCTGCAACAGACGCTCACGCGGCGCGCCTTCCCTGAACTTTGGTCGCTGCGGACCAAACTATGAGCGCGCCTTCCTACAAGCGCCTGTTCTCGCGCGCGTTCGCCGCCGCGCCGGGGCGCCTGCATTTCGCGGCGCACTCACATCATTTATGGCCGGATGCCTCCTATGAGGGCCACATGGCGGCGTGGGAGGATGCTGCGCGCCTCGCCGACCGCAAATGGGAGAGGATTTTCGGCGAAGTGATCCCGCGCGCGCAAGCACACGTCGCCGCCGAACTGCGCCTGCCCGATTCGCGCACCATCGCCTTTGCCCCCAACACACATGAGCTGCTGGTGCGGCTATTCTCGGCGAGGGGCGGCGATGGCCCGATCGATGTGCTGACCAGCGATGGTGAATTCCACGCCTTCCGCCGCCAGAGTGCGCGTTGGCAGGAGGAAGGCCGCATCAGCTTGCGGGTGGTGCCGTGCGAGCCGTTTGACAGCTTCACCGAGCGCTACCTCGCGGCGATGAAACAGCGCGCGCCCGACATCGCGTTTCTCAGTCACGTCATGTTCAAGAGCGGCTTGCGATTCGATGGCATTGGCGAACTCGCCTCCTATGCACAACCCGACGGCACGTGGGTCGTGATCGATCTCTATCATTCCTTCATGGCCATACCGGCTGATCTGTCCCGCGCCGCCGACCGCGTCTTCTTCCTCGGCGGCGGGTACAAATACGCTATGGCGGGGGAAGGCGCGGGCTATCTGCACGCACCGCCGGGCTTCGCGGCGCGGCCCGCGAACACCGGCTGGTTCGCCGATTTTGGCGCGATGGAAGCCAGGCAAACCGGCGTCTGCTATTCCACTGACGCCATGCGCTTCCTCGGCGCCACCTACGATCCGACCGGGCTTTATCGGCTGAACGCCGTGTGCGCGATGCTGGATGCGGAAGGTTTGGACACCACCGCCATCACCGCCCGCGTGGCGACGATCCGCGCGCAAATCGAAGCTGCGATCGAAGCCGGCGCCTGCGGCGCGTTACGCGAAGCAGAGCTGCTGCG
>JANNFH010000055.1:0-12799 GCA_031379565.1 Alphaproteobacteria bacterium | reverse complement strand
TCGCCATCAAGAACAACGCCGCAACCAATTCCGCGCTGCGGCCACGCTGATCCGCGGCGCGGCGCGCCGGCTCATTCACGGTCCTTGAGCTCTAGCGCGCGCGCATAAGCGCGCTTGCGCGGCACGGCCAATCTGTTCGCCGCCTCGATGGCGGCTTCCTTAACGCTCATCCGGGCAAGAGCGCCGGCGAGAAAGGCATCCAAATCCCCGTCACTGGCTTCTGGCGCTTCCAGGGGCGGGCCGACGACAACGACAATCTCCCCTTTCGGCGCCCCAGCCTGGGCATAGTGCGCCGCCAGTTCGTCGAGCGGTCCCCGGCGCACCTCCTCGAAGAGCTTGGTCAGTTCGCGCGCCACCGCTGCCGGCCGCGGCCCGAGCGATGCGGCCATTTCCGCCAAGCTCTCCGCCAAACGCGGACCCGATTCAAAAAAGACCAGCGTGGCGTCCACCTCCGCCAACTCCGCCAGCGCGGCGCGGCGGGCGATTTCCTTCGCCGGCGCAAAGCCTGCGAAGAGGAAGCGGTCTGTCGGCAACCCGGACGCCACCAGCGCCGCCATCGGCGCCGAGGCCCCAGGAATCGGGAACACCCGGTGACCCGCTTCGAGCGCGGCGCGCGTGAGTTTGAACCCTGGATCGGAGATCAACGGCGTCCCGGCATCGGAGACGAGGGCCACGCTCTTGCCCTCCCCAAGCGCGTCAAGGATTTCAGTGCGCGCCGCCTCGGCATTGTGTTCATGATAGGCGCCGAGCCGAGGTTTGAGCCCATAAGCATCGATCAGCTTCCGGGTGACCCTGGTGTCTTCGGCGTAGACCCGATCCGCAGCCGCCAAAATATCCAGCGCGCGCAAGGTGATGTCGCGCAGATTGCCAATAGGCGTCGCCACCACATAAAGGCCCGGTTCGAGCGGTGGACTGCCTCCGCGGGCGCCCCTAGGCTCGGGTGCATCATTTTTGGGGTCGGACGAAGGATTGCTCATGGCCTCCACACGATCATCGGCGCGCGGACTGGCTACGCCAAGCGCAAAGACCGCCGCGGCGCTGGGCTTGGCAGCTTTCATGGCTGCTTGCGCGACCGCGCCTGGACCGGGCCCAATTGTCTCGCCGCCGCCACCACCTAGCGGCGCTCAGGTGCAAACCCGTGAAGGCGTCACCCCGCCGTTCATGGCAGGGCGGCGCCTGGTGCGGGTTGGCTTGCTGTTGCCATTTTCGCTGCGCCCCCAGGACGCTTCGGCGCTCTACAACGCCGCCGAACTGGCGCTGTTCGACCACGGCGACCCGAACACGCTGCTGATCCCGCGCGACGCCGGCGCCGACGAAGCCTCCGCCGCAGCAGCGGCGAGCGCACTTGCAAATGACGGCGCCGACATCATTATCGGCCCGGTACTCCGCGAAGGCGTGCTGGGCGCGGGCGGCGCGGTGCGGCGCGAGGCCATTCCGGTGATCGGGTTTTCATCGGACCGCACGGTCGCTGGCAATGGCGTCTATTTGCTGAGCTTCCAGCTTGAAGACGAGATTTCGCGCATCGTGTCGTTCGCCGCCAGCCGCGACATTCGCTCGATTGCGCTGCTCGCGCCCTCCAACGAATATGGCCGCCGCGTCGAGCAAGCGCTGCGCGCGGAAGCGCAGGCGCGCGGCGCAAGCGTTCCAGGCGTGCAATTGTATACGCGCACGGACGCCGACGCCGCCTCCGCCGCGACGGCGATTGCCGCGTCATTGCGCAGCGCACCGGCGCAGGCAATCTTGATCGCCGAAAGCGGCACCCCTCTGCGCGCTATCGGTTCAGCCTTGGTGCGCGCGGGAATCAATCCCCGCCAGACCCACTTTCTCGGCACCAGCGCCTGGGGCGCGGAGGCACAGCGTGAGCCTACTTTGGCCGGCGGCTGGTATGTCTCCGCCGATCAGACCTCGCGCACGGATTTCGAGACCCGATATCAAGCGCTGTTCTCGCGCGCGCCGACGCGGCTGGCCAGCCTCGCCTATGACGCGGTGGCGCTGGCGGCGCTTTTGTCTCGCGATCGCGGCGCGCAGGGCTTTAGCCGCGCCGCACTAGAAAACCCGGAGGGGTTCGCAGGTTCCGACGGCTTGTTCCGCTTTCGCACCGACGGCTCGATCGAGCGCGGCCTCGCCATCATGGAAGTGCGCGCAAGCGGCGATGTCGCCATCGACGCGGCGCCTCGACGTTTTGCCCGCGCCGCCGGTTAGGACGCGAGTTCGGTCGCGATCCGGTTCGCAAACAGCCGCCCGCGCTGGGTAAGCCGAACCCGGTCGCTCGTGTGCGTAACCAATCCTTGCTCCGCGAGCCCCGCAAGCGCCGCGCGATTCAACGGTGTTGCGCGCAAGCGATCGAGGCGCGCCAATTCCACCCCTTCTGAAATGCGCAGCCCCATAAGCAATAACTCGTCGGCAACCTGATGCGAGGTCAGCTGCTCTTCGGTGAGCCAGCCAATCCCTCTTTCGCGAACGGCGTTGATGTAGTCACTAGGCCGTCGCTGCGCTTCGGACGCTATGCGCGCGCCCTCATGGGTGATGCGCCCATGCCCGCCAGGTCCGATTCCAATCCAATCGCCACCACGCCAATAAGTAAGATTGTGCCGCGCACGCGCTTGATCGGAGTGGGCGTAGTTGGAAATCTCATAGCCTGCAAAGCCAGCCGCTTCGCACGCGGCCTGCGTCGCTTCGTAGAGCACCGCCTCCGCCTCGCTATCCAACGGCGTCAGCGCTCCGCGCGCGGCTTTGCGCGCAAACGCGGTGCCAGGCTCAAGCGTAAGTTGGTAGAGAGAGAGGTGTTCAACCGGCAGGCTGAGCGCGACCTTGAGTTCGGCAAGCCATGGCCCGACCTCCTGCCCCTCCCGCGCATAGATGAGGTCAAGCGAAACCCGCGCGCCGGTTTGAGCGGCGGCCTCCACCGCCCGAAGCGCCGTCACCGCATCGTGTTTTCGCCCCAGCGCTCTGAGCGATGAATCATCGAGCGCCTGAACGCCGATAGATAGCCGGTTGATTCCGGCGGCAACGTGCTCGGCAAAACGAGGCGCATCTTCTGGGTTGGCCTCAAGCGTGATTTCGCAATCCGCATCGAATACGAACGCGCGCGATGCCGCATCGATCAGCCGCGCGATCTGAGCACCGCTCAGGAGCGATGGCGTGCCGCCGCCGAAGAACAAACTTTGAGTTCGGCGTGCGCCGAACCGGGCGGCGTGGGCAAGGAGATCCGCTTCGATCGCCGCGAGCAATGGTTCGACGTCGCCGCCACGCGCGCGGTAAACGTTGAAGTCACAATAGGGGCAGATCGCGCTGCAATACGGCCAATGCAGATAGATGCCGAAACCCGCATCGTTCATCGGATTGCGGCCAGGAATTTCTCGAACGCACGCGCGCGGTGGGTAAGCGGCAATTTTTCCTCGTCCGTCATTTCACCGAAAGTTCTGCTCTGGCCTTCGGGCGCGAACATCGGATCGTAACCAAAACCCTTCTTGCCACGGGGCGGCCAAACGATCCGCCCCCGCGCTTCGCCCTCGAAGACCTCAACCGCACCACCGGGAAAAGCGAGCGCCAGCGCACAGACCAAGCGCGCCGCCGGGTCTGCCCCCACTTGCTTTTCCAGTTCAGCCTGGACCAGGGCCATCGCGGCGTTGAAATCCTTTTGCGGCCCGGCCCAACGCGCCGAGTAAATTCCAGGCGCCCCACCCAAGGCCTCGACCGCCAACCCTGAATCGTCCGCAAGCGCTGGAAATCCGGATTTTTGGGCGGCGGCGACAGCTTTTAGCGCCGCGTTTTCGGCAAAGGTTGAGCCGGTTTCGTCCGGCTCGGCGAGCCCCAACGCCGCAGCCGACACCATCTCAAGCCCAAGCGGCTTCAGCAAGGCACTGATTTCGCAGACTTTCCCTGTATTGTGGCTGGCGACGACAATCCGGCCGCTCAGACGGTGTTTCATGGGCATGATGCAGCACTTGTTTGACGCCCCTTGCGCAGAACTATATCGTTTATCAATAAAGTCCAACTAGAGCTGAGCCAGATGGAAGGAAGTTGACCAGATGCGGGCGCTCGGAAAAGGCTCCATTGCCTCGATTGTGCGCATCGGCCTGATGATCGCCTGGGGTGTCCTCTGGGTTTGCGCGAGCGCGTGGGCGCTAATGACCGGCGCCTACATGCTTCACCTCAGCGGCCTTCTCCTCTTCAACGACATCTTTGGCCCCGGCGCCGAGATAAAACTAGGCTCCAGCGACGGCTGGCTTGTCCTCCCATCCGGCGCGCCCACATGGCCGCTGTTTGTCTCCGTCTTACTGGTCACTGGTATTGTCGTCGGCGGCGGCTTCATGATCGTGTGGCGCCTACGGCGTCTGTTCGACAATTTCAGCAGTGGCGAATCCTTCGCCAAGGAGAACGCAACGCATTTGCGGGCGATCTGGATGACAATGCTTGGCGTCGAAATCGCCCGCTATTTGTTGCTGGGCGTAATCACCATCTTGATCACCGCTTTCTATCGCGAAATTGGTCACGCGAGGGTGCAGTTCGACATCAATCTCTCCACATGGGCGTCCATTCTGATTCTGATCGTGCTCGCCGAAGTATTTCGCGAGGGCGCGCGCCTGCGTGAAGAGCAGGAGCTGACGATCTGATGGCGATCCGCGTCACCCTCGACCGCATTCTGCTGGATCGCCGCATGTCGCTGACCGATCTCAGCGAAAAAGTCGGCGTGACGTTGGCGAACCTATCGATCCTCAAGACTGGCAAGGCCAAGGCGATCCGCTTTTCCACGCTCAATGCGCTCTGCCGCGTACTCGAATGCCAGCCTGGCGAGTTGCTGTCTTATCAGCCAAGTGAGACCGATATTGAGCTGGAGAGCGCCGACGCAGCGGAGTGATCCGTTGCTTCAGCCAACGGCCTTTCGCTGCGCCGCGAACAACAGGCCGCAGCCGAGCTTGGCGAGGCGGGTCATTTCCGCGAACTCGTCCTCGCTGAACGGGCGTTTCTCACCGGTGGCCTGAATTTCGATCAGCCGCCCGTCGCCCGCGAGTACGAAATTGGAATCGACCTCGGCGCTGGAATCTTCCGCATAATCTAGGTCAAGCACCGCCGCGCCCTCATGCACGCCGCACGAAATCGCCGCCACTTGGCCAACGATCGGGTTGGCCTTCAATTCTTTCTCCGCGACCAAATATGCGCAGGCGCGCGCGAGCGCGACCCAGGCGCCGGTGATCGCCGCCGTGCGGGTGCCGCCATCAGCCTGGATCACATCGCAGTCGAGGGTGATGGTGCGGTCACCCAACGCTTTCATGTCCACCACGGAGCGAAGCGAGCGCCCGATCAGACGTTGGATTTCCTGGGTGCGGCCCGATTGCTTGCCTTGTGCCGCTTCGCGTCGCCCGCGCGTGTGCGTTGCGCGCGGCAACATGCCGTATTCGCCGGTAACCCAGCCCTTGCCTTGCCCTTTCAGCCAAGGAGGCACGCCCTGCTCGACACTGGCGGTGCAGAGGACGTGCGTCTGGCCGAACTTGGCGAGGCAAGAACCCTCGGCGTAGCGCGAGACATCCGTGTCCAGCGCAAGCTCGCGCATTTGGTCGATCCCGCGGCCGGATGGGCGCATGTGAGGTCCCTTTTGAAGAATAGGGCGTGTTTGGCGGATGGCGACTTAGGAGTCGAGGCCATTATTAGGTGAAGCTGACCTAACATGCCATAACACACCCCGTTTTCGCTTGGGCGATTGTTGGGATGTTAGGAGGTATTAGGTCAAATTAACCAAATATTCTGCATCGACCAAATCTTTCCGCCCTCGCCGCTGGCGCTCCTAGGATGGCGTCTTCACCCAAATTAGGTCAGTTACGGCAGATTCGCCTAACATACCCAAACAAACCCAAGTTTCCTCGCCCATGGACCCAAACCAGAACCCCTATAATCCCGGCGCCGGCACCCCTCCCCCGGAGCTCGCCGGCCGCGACCCGCTGATGGCTCAAGCCAAGGCCGCGATTGAACGCGTCAAGCGCGGCCGGCCCGCGAAGAGCTTCATCATGCTCGGGCTCCGCGGCGTCGGCAAAACCGTGCTGCTGAACGAATTCGAGCGCATCGCCGAAAGCCTAAATTGCCAGACGGCGATGCTGGAGGCAGACCCTGACAAGCCAATGGCGGCGCAACTCGCGCCGCAGCTCCACCGCATTTTGCTGAAGCTCGACCGGCTGAAGAAGGCCGGCGCCGATCTCACCAACGCCTTCGGCACGCTGCGCAGTTTCGCCGGCGCCTTCAAGGTGCAATTGGGCGACCTCGAGTTCGGCCTCGCCGCGCAACCCGCCACCGGCGATCTCACCATCGACCTTACCGATCTGTTCATCGCCATCGGCCAGGCCGCGCAAAAGCGCGACGTCGCCGTCGTGCTGCTGATCGACGAAATCCAATATCTTTCGAAAGCCGATTTGAGCGCGCTGATCATGGCGTTGCACAAAATTTCGCAACGGCAATTGCCGCTGCTGTTGTTCGGCGGCGGCTTGCCCCAGCTCGCACGCCTTGCCGGCGATGCGAAATCCTACGCCGAGCGCCTGTTCGACTATCCCAGCATCGGCCCCCTCGACGCTGACAGCGCACGACTGGCGCTGGCGGCGCCTGCCAGCCGCGAAAACGTCAAATACGCGTCCGATGCGCTGGACTACGTGTTCAAGCAAACCGGAGGCTATCCGTTCTTCCTGCAAGTGTGGGGCTCGCATTGCTGGCAGACCGCGCCCACCTCGCCGATCACGCTGAAGCACGCGCAAGAAGCCAGCAAACGCGCCATTGAAGCCCTAGACGAGAGCATTTTCAAAGTGCGCCTGGCACGGCTGACCGAGCGCCAGCGTGGCTACGCCCGCGCGATGGCCGAGCTTGGCCCCGCGCCCGCCAACTCCTCTGAAGTCGCGCGCCTGCTTGGGTTGACCGTTTCACAATCGGCGCCGATCCGCGACGAGCTGGTAAAAAAAGGCATGGCCTATTCGCCCGAGCGCGGCCTCATTGCCTTCACCGTTCCGAAATTCGATGAATTCATGCACCGCGCCTTGCCGCAGGCGCCGAAGCCCCCGGCGAAAGCGAAGAAAGCATGAGCCAGCTCGTCAAGCCGACCGGGAATGACGTTACCGTGCGCGGTTCTGGCGCTTCGCCTTGTCGCCTGGATCAAGGTTCGCCGGCCACGCGTGGCGTGATCACACACAGCGCAACACCAATCTTCGCGTCGCCCGCGTGACGGTGATAGACGAGCACGTCGCCAACGCCTCGCGACCAAGCTGAACACCCGGAGGCTCGGCGCCTTCATCTTCAACTGTGACCACCACCGCATCTGGGTCGTCCGCGCCAAGCAGAGGTGCGTTGGTTCGTGCGCGTGTCGTGCCGAGCGCGAGCCCCTCGACAGTAAGTGACGTGGTCACTGGCTGCATCTGAGTGGTGAGCCCAAGCAGAACGTGTGCGCTGACCAGATCGCCTGCCGAGACAACGGCGCCGGACGCATCCAATGCCCGCGCCGCGGTTCGATTGAATACCGAGGCTGGGTGGGCGACATCGAAACGTACGCGAACATCGAGATCGCCGGTGCGGCTGGCGCCGACCCAATCGTCGGCTTCCCTCAGCGTGAATGCGATCTCGTGCTCACCGGCGCGGGCAGGTCCAAGCCGGATGGTAATGACATCATGCGGCAGCGCTCCCGGCCCGATAAGGCCATCGGCCCGCTCCGAAGCCGGCACCGGAAAAACGCCCGTACGCGCGCGGGTGTCGCCGCCGCTGAACACGATGCGCGGTCGCGCGAGCCGGCCGCGCACGCTGGCGCTGTCATCGACGGCCACGCCAACGGCGAGGAGGGGAATACGCCGCACGTTCAGCCGCTCAGCAGCCGCCGGATTGAGCACCAACACATCCGGCAGCCGCAAATCCACCTCGAGCCGTACGTCCTGGCCATTAATGCGGGCGGCGACAATCGGGGCGGGATTGGCGTCGAGTTCTATGTGTTAGGATTGCGCGCGCGCCTGCCCCGCCGCGAGCAGCGCCGCGATCAAGATTGGGATACGCGGCCACATCGACGCCAGCATCTCGCCCGATCTGGGCGCAACCAAGGCAGGCGGCGCTTGCGCCGCGCCGAGAGGCCGCTACCTAAGCGCCATGGCTGGCCCCTCCTCCGACGATCTCTCGACACTCGACGAGCGCTCGCGGGCCATTTTCCGGGATATCGTCGACGCCTACCTCATCACCGGCGAGCCTGTGGGTTCGCGCACGCTGTCGCGGCACAGCGCCATTCACCTCTCGCCGGCCTCCATTCGCAACACCATGGCTGACCTTGCCGCGCTCGGCCTGCTCGATGCGCCGCATGCCATGGCGGGCCGGCGGCCAACGCAAATGGGTCTCCGCTTCTTCGTCGACAGCCTACTGCAATTGGGCGAAGCGCCCGACGAGCAGAAGCGTGAAATCGACACCCGCATCGCGCAAGCCGGCTCCAACGCCCAGGATGTCTTGGGCGCCGCGTCGGAACTGCTCTCGGGCCTCGCGGGCGGCGCGGGCTTGGTTGTCACCCCCGAACGCGACGCACCGGTGCGGCACGCGGAAATCGTTTCGATCGGCCCCGGCCAGGCGCTGCTGGTCGTGGTGTTCGAGGACAATCAGATCGAAAACCGCGTGCTGGCGACCCCGCCGGACCTGCCGCCTTCCGCGCTGGTCGAGGCCACCAATTTCCTCAATGCCCGCTTCAAGGGCAAAACCTTGGCCCAGGCCCGCGCCGAGGCCGGCGATGCGCTCATGCGCGACCGCGCCGCGCTTGATCAGGCTGCCGCGAAGCTGATCCAAGCCGGATTGGTGGAATGGTCCGGCGAAGATCCCACCGCCGGCCGTTCCCTGATCGTGCGCGGGCGCGCCAATTTGCTGGCTGACCCGGAGGCAATGGCGGATCTGGAGCTGGCCCGGCGGCTGTTCGACGACCTGGAGAAAACCCGCGAACTGATCCAAGTGCTCGATTTGGCTAAAGCTGGCGAGAGCGTGCGTATCTATATTGGCTCGGAGAACCCGCTTTTTTCGCTATCGGGGTCGAGCTTGATCGTCGCGCCCTATATGAATGCCGAACGCAAGGTCGTCGGCGCCCTGGGGGTGATCGGGCCGACCAGGCTCAATTACGCCCGGGTGATCCCAGTTGTGGATTACACCGCCCGCGTCATTGGCCGCGTGCTTGATGGGCGCGGGCCAGAGCGATAGGGCCGGAAAGATGAGGATAGAGGAAGGCATGGGCAACGAATCCAACGCGCAAGCCAACGAGGCGCCGGAATCGCCGGAGGCCGTGGCGCCTGATGCCGCCGCGTTCGAGGCTGAGTTGGCGAAATCGCGCGACGAGCTTCTACGTGCGCTGGCGGAAGTGGAAAACACGCGCCGCCGCGCCGATCGCCAGGCCCAGGAGGCCCGCATATACGCCATCGATCGCTTCGCCCGCGATCTCTTACCGGTGGCCGATACGTTGGGGCGCGCGCTGGCAGCGGTGTCGCCGCAAGAGCGCGAGAGCGCCGACGAAGCCACGCGCACCTTTCTCGCTGGGGTTGAACTCACCGAGCGATCGCTGGTCGATGTGTTCGCCCGCCACGGCTTGAAGCGGATTGGTGCACGCGGTGACGCGTTCGATCCCAATTTGCACCAGGCGGTCGCGCAGGCGCCATCGGATTTGCCGGCGGGCGCCGTGCTCGAAGTGTTGCAGCCTGGCTACGTGCTGGGCGACCGCACGTTGCGCGCGGCGATGGTGTTGGTGTCGGCAGGCAAAGCCGCAACTTCGGCCGAAACTGGCGCAGCTGTCGATATTAAGGTCTGACCCACCGCGCCGGGCAGCTATCCACAATGCGCCGGGCGCTCTGCGTTAGTGCAGGGCAACGCCTTGCTTCCGCCCGAAATTGGCTTTGCCCCGAACGTGAATGATCGTTAACCAAGGCGACGGATGACGCCTGTCGTGCTCAGGTCGCAGCGCGGTCATCGAGGGAGAAACGCATGCGGGGAAAATTTCTATTTGGCGCAGCAGGCGCCGCGATGTTGGCCGCGCTGTTTCCGGCCTTGGCGTCAGCGCAAAGCGCAGATCAGCCCGGCGATAGCTCCACCAACGCGCGCCTCAGCCTTGATCAGCCGACGATGGGAGAGTTGGCGCCAGCGGGAGATGCCGATTGGTATCGCCTCGCCGTGGCGACGGGCCATCGCTACGACATTACCCTGGAAGCCGCGATCCCTGAAGGCGAGACTCAGGGCTTCGACACCCTGCTCGTCGTTCACGGCGCCAATGGCGACGAACTTGCGCGAAACGACGATAGCAACGAATCGCTGAATTCGGCTCTCTCCTACCGGCCGAGCGCCGCCGGCGATGTGTTCGTCGAGGCGCGTGGGTTTCTGGATGAAGCCGCTGGCGCCTACACGCTGCGTGTGGCCGCGTCCGCGGTCCCGCCGGACGACGTCGGCAATGATGCCTCAACGCGCGCACGCCTGACGCTCGGGCGAGGTGCTGCCGGCGCAATCGAAGACCCGGACGACGCCGACTGGTATCGGCTCAACGCCCGAACCGATCAAATCTATCGCATCGCTCTCAACGGCGCGGAAGGGGCCGAGGCGCTCGCCGATCCCTTGCTGCGGGTGGTCGATCGTGAAGGCAACGAGCTGGCCAGCAACGACGACAGCAATGACAGCCTCAATTCGTACCTCGAATTCACTCCGGCTCAGAATGGAGAGGTGTTCGTTGTCGCGGCCGGGTTCAGCGAGTCGGTCGGCGCCTACACGCTTCGCGCCGACGCCGCGCATTTGCCGCCAGACAATGCCGGAAACGGTCGCGGTACCCGCGCCCGCATAGCTTTGGGGCAATCCATCAACGGCGGGCTGGACTTTCCACGCGACACCGATTGGTTCCGAATTCGTCTCGAAGGGGGCCAGTCCTACAGCTTCACGCTTTCAAGCCCGCAGGGCGAGCGCGCCTTCGACCCGGTGGTCCGCGTCAACAATAGCGCTGGCGAAGAGCTCGCGATCGATGATGATGGCGGCGACGGGCTGAACGCGTATCTGGAGTTCACCGCCCCGGCGGGCGGCGACTATTTCGTCGAGGCTCGCGCCTTCGATGAAAGTGCGGTTGGCGACTACGTTCTTGCCGCCCGAGCCGGCGACATCCCCGCGGACAACACCACCGACGTCGTGCTTGGCGCCGAAGGTGATTATCGCGAAGGCGTGCTGTCGCCCGCGGGCGACAAGGATTGGTTCCGCATCGAGTTGGTCGAAGGCCAGGCCATGCGCGTCGCCGTTAATGGCGTGCAAGACCAGGGCGGCCTCGGCGATCCGCTGATCGTGCTTTACGGGCCCGACGGCGCTGAAGTCGCGCGCGACGACGATGGCGGCGAAGGCCTGAACGCTTGGCTCGAATATTCGGCCGCAACGGGCGGCGCGCACTATCTGGAAGTGCGCGGCTTTGTCGAAGAATCGGCGGAGGGGCGTTACGCCATACAACTCACGCCCGGCGAAATCGGCGACAATGCGGAAACCGCCGATGCGCTCGAACCGAACGCCGAGCCGCGCACAAGCTTCATTGGCGCGGCTGGCGATGTCGATTGGTTCGCGATCAATTTGGTCGAGGGGCGCCCCTATCGGATCAACGCCGACCGAGCCGATGACGAACTCGATCCGATGTTGCGTTTGCTCAATGACAAAGCCGTCGAGGTCGTCGCCGACGACGACGGCGGCGCTGGCGTCAATGCATATTTGAGCCACACGTCCGTCACCGGCGGGCTCTATTACATCGCCGTTTCAGGATTCGGCGACAGCGTAGGACATTACACCCTGCGCGTAAGCGACACCGACGTACCGGGTAATGTGGGCACTGACGATGCGCTTGATTCCGCAGGCGATGATCGGCTGGGCCACATCGATCTGGCCGGCGACCTCGATACCTATCGCGTCGATTTGGTAGCCGGAACACGTTACCAAATCGAACTGAGCGGCGAAGGCGACTCGCCGCTCGCCGACCCGTTCCTCACTCTGCTCGGCGTTGAAGGACAGATCCTAACCAGCGACGACGACAGCGGCGATGGACCAGATTCTCGGCTCGTCTTCGCACCGGAAACCACGGACAGTTATTACATCCAGGCGAGCGGCCTCGGGGGCTCAACCGGGTCTTACCGGGTCTCCGTCGCGCCAGTTTCGCCACTCCAATAGCCAAGCTTGGGCGCGTAGAGCGCCTGTGGGACGCGATCTGCGGCGGCGCCGGGCAAGGGCGGCGCCGTTTTTTGCGTCGCCGCGCCGCTCGGCGCCGTGCGCATCCAAACGCTTAATGCCCGGCATCGGAGTGACAATGCTTGTAAGCGGATGCTGTTCGGGCTCAATCTGGGAACCGGGGCAATTGGGGGACCTTCATGAATCGGATGTTCTGGACCGTGCTGGCGTTCGCCTTGGCAGCGGCCGGCGCAGCGGCGGCCCAAGCGCCCCTGCCCTTCGACCCCGACGAAGCTACCCGGGCCTGGTTGGCTACGATGGGGCCTGAGGCCACGGCGCGCTCCAATTCCTATTTCGAGGGCGGCTATTGGCTCGATCTCGCCGATTCCGCGATCACGATAGGCATCGGCCTGCTGCTGATGATGCTCGGGATCGCCAAGGGCGTGCGCAACTGGCTTGAAAAGACGGTCAAGATCTATTTCCTCGCCGTCTTCGGCATGGCGGTGTTTTACCTCGCCATCTCCAGCGTGCTTTCATTCCCATTCTATTATTACGTCCAGTTCGTGCGCGAGCATGAGTTCGGCCTTGCGACTCAGAACTTTCAAGAATGGTTCGGCGAGTTCATGATCGGATTTGCGCTGAACCTCGT
>JANNFH010000223.1:0-3251 GCA_031379565.1 Alphaproteobacteria bacterium | reverse complement strand
CAGGTCCGCGCCAAGATGGAAGAATGCTTGGCTGAGGCCCGCACCCAGGTGAAGGCGGGGGTTTGAACCGGCCTAGGGCGCCTGATCGCCCAGCACGTAATTGACGAAGCGGTCAGCCAGCGCGAACAGGGCGGCGGGATCGACAGGTTGGTCACGCTTGTGGGTGTGCGCCATCAGCGCTTGCTCAAGCGCGAAACGGCGCAGATCCATCACCATTTCTTCGTCCCATTCTTCGCCTTCGTCTGCATCATGCGCCATTGCGTTTTCCTTCTATGACAGCGTTAGCCGAATATGCGGGCGAAAATTTCATCCACGCGCGCGAAATGGTGGGCATCGTCGAAACAGCCCGCCAGCGTTTTCGCATCGAGCTTGGCGGTGATGTCCTTGTCCGCTTTGAGCAAGTCGAGCAGGGCGTTTGCCGCTCGCGGCGGCGGGCTGCGCCACACGGCCATCGCACTTTGCTGCACAAGCCGGTAAGCGTCTTCGCGCGAGACGCCCGCTTGCGTCAGCGCCAGCATCACGCGCTGCGAATTGTGCAGCCCGCCCAGCATGGCCAAATTATGCGCCATGTTATCGGGATAAACGATCAGCTTCTCGATTACGTCCGCCAACCGATGAAGCGCGAAATCGAGGTGGATGGTGGCGTCCGGGCCGATGCCCCGTTCGACGCTGGAATGGGAGATATCGCGCTCGTGCCAAAGCGCGACATTCTCCATCGCGGGCGTGACCGCCGAACGCACCAGGCGCGCCAGGCCGCAGAGGTTTTCCGTCAGCACCGGATTTCGCTTGTGTGGCATCGCCGAAGAGCCCTTTTGCCCGGGCGCGAAATATTCCTCCGCCTCCAATACTTCGGTGCGCTGGAGGTGGCGTATTTCCGTGGCCAGGCGTTCGACGCTGGAAGCGACCAAGCCGAGCATGGCGAAAAAGTAGGCGTGCCGGTCTCGCGGAATGACCTGGGTTGAAATCGGCTCGGGCTCAAGCTTGAGCGCCTTGGCGACGTAGGCTTCGACGCGTGGGTCGATTTGCGCGAAAGTGCCGACGGCGCCCGAAATCATGCAGGTCGAGATGTAATACTGCGCCGATTGCAGATGATCGACGCAGCGGCAGAATTCCTGATAATGGCCGGCCAGCTTGACGCCGAACGTGGTTGGCTCGGCGTGAATGCCGTGGCTCCTGCCGATGCAGGGTGTGTGCTTGTATTCCTTAGCGCGCTTTTCCAGCGCATCGCACACGCGCATCGCCCCTTGCTTCAACAGTTCGGCGGCGCGCGTGAGTTGGACCGCCAGGCAGGTGTCGAGCACGTCGGAGGAGGTCATGCCCTGATGTGCGAAGCGCGCCTCTGGGCCCACGTGTTCGGCGACATTGGTGAGGAAGGCGATGACGTCGTGGCGGGTTTCGCGCTCGATCTCATCGATGCGTGCGACGTCGAACTTGGCCTTGGCGCGATAGGCTTTCGCGGCGTCCTTGGGAATGGTTCCCAGTTCGCCCATCGCCTCCATCGCTAATGTTTCGATTTCGAGCCAGATCGCATAGCGGTTTTCGGGCGACCAGATCGCCGCCATTTCAGGACGGGAATAGCGCGGAATCATGGGCTCGGTTTGGAGCCACTCGCGGCGGGCGTCAACCGAGGCGGTCGCGCTGCAGGGTCCGCCCGGCGAGCAGGAAATGCACCACCGCCCAGGCCAGCACGCAAACCGTGACCATCATGGCGCTGCGCAGCCCGCCCGCGCGCGCCGCGGCGCAGGCGCCGTCCTCGATGCCGCGGCAGGCGGCGAGGGTCAGTTCATGTGCGGCGAGCTGTTGGCTTGCGAAATAATCCGCCGCCATGCCGAGGAAGGGGGGCCCAAGTCCATAGCCGATCAAATTGATCACCAGGATCAGCACAGCGGCCGCTGTCGCGCGCATGCGCGGGGGGGCCACGCTTTGGGCCAGGGCGAAGGTCGGCGCGAGATAGATGTAGTGCAGAATCGGCGCGACCAGCAAAATGGCGAACGCGGCGCGAAAGTCGGCCTGGTAAAAGGCCAGCAAATAGAGTGGCAGCGCCGCGCTCAACCCAAACGCTGGCAACCAAGACAGCACCCGCGGATGGCGCGCGGCGAGCCGGTCTGACAATAGCCCGCCCGAGAAGGTGCCGAGACCCGCCGCCAGCCCGGCGATGAGTCCAAACGCCATCGACGCTTGAAAACCGCTCAAGCCATAGCTGCGCACGATGTAGGCAGGCAGAAATTGCGCCGTGGAATAGCCGACGAAGGAAACCAGCGCGGCGCCGAAGGCGACGTGCCAGAACGCTTGTTTGCCTGCGAGCGTCTTCAGGGTCTCGCCAAAACTCGGCGCCTGTGCGTCGGCGTTGATGCGGGGCGGCTCGCGTACGGTGAGTTTGAGTGTGACCGCGGCGATTAAGCCGGGTGCGCCGAGTGCCCAGAAGGCGACGCGCCAATCGAAATGCTGCGCCAGCCAGCCTCCGCCCATCGCCGCCAGCATGGTGCCGATCGGTACGCCAAGCGAATAGATGGCGATCGCCGAGCCGCGTCGGTTGGCGGGAAAATAATCGGAAAGCAACGAATGCGATGGCGGCGTGCAGGCCGCCTCGCCGATGCCGACGCCGACCCGCGCCAACAGCAATTGCACGAAATTCCCGGCAAAGCCGCAAAGCGCCGTCATCGCGCTCCAGACCGCAGCGCCCAACGCCACAATCGTCACACGATTGGAGCGCTCGGCCCAGCGCGCGATGGGAATGCCCATGAAAGTGTAGAGGATGGCGAAGGCCGGTCCGCCCAACCATCCCATCACCCCGTCATCGAGTTGAAACTCGCGCCGGATCGGCTCCTGCACAATGCCGATCAGAATCCGGTCGATGAAGTTGAAGGTGTAGACGATGAGCAGGGCGAATAGAACATAAGCGCGATAGCTCTTGGTGCCGTGTCCCGGATGGGCCGGCGCCGCCAAATCGTTCATGAAAATTCCCCGTTCGCTGCGCCTAGCGTGAAGCTACGCACGAGAGCCTTCAAGGCGCGGCAGGCGCTAAGGCGATTGTGTCGTCGTTAGTGGTCGCGGGAGCAATAGGATCGGAAAGCGACGATTCTGGTTGTGCCGGCGTGACCGATTGCTCGGCGACAGGTTGTTCAGCACCAGCAGCTGCCATTTCGGCGGGAAGCGCTACGGCTTCCTCATCGCGCATCGTCGGGCGTAGCGGCAATCCCGCAGTGATCTTGCCAGAAATTTCGGTGCGCGTGGCGGTGAGAATACCGGCG
>JANNFH010000053.1:0-1742 GCA_031379565.1 Alphaproteobacteria bacterium | reverse complement strand
TCAGCCGTCTTCGCCCCGGTTTCCTGCTCCTTCAAAATCGCGACGATCTGCTCCTCGCTGAACCTGCTCCGCTTCATGCTCCGTCTCCTGGCGACGGACTCTACCCATTCCTGGAGGAATTTTCGGGGCTCAGGTCAGCGGCTGAACTTGTCAGGCACGGCGCCCGCTATGATTTTTTCGAGAACTCCACCGAGATTTTTCGGCGTGACGAGATATCTGCTTGTCAGTGACATTTTTCACCGGCCTATTCCGCGAGGGTACCCAGATTGCAGCGATTCGTGGCGGGAACACAAAGGGTACGAAATCTACCTAAAGTGGTCGTTCGCGCCTTCGCTAGCGTCCGTGCTGCTTCTTCCGACCGGACCGCGACCTTTCCGTGAAAATTCGCTATCTTCCCGCCATGACCGACCTGACCATTCCGCTTGACGCCGCCACGGAAGCCGCGCTGGACGAAATCGCCGCGACAACCAAGCGCGCAAAAGCCGACATCGCCGCCGAAGCGTTGGCCGCGTTCGTTCGCGATGAGGCCGAAACCATCGCCGCGATCAAGCGCGGCATGGCCGATGTCGCCGCCGGGCGTACGGTCAGCCACGACGACGCAATGGCGCGTCTGAGGAAGACGGCTCGCGGCGAATGAGCGCGCGGGCCATTCGATGGTCCGCCGAAGCGCTCGACGAATAGGATTCAGCGGTGGCCTATCTGCGTCAGCGAGATGCGCGCGCGGCCGAGCGCTATGTCGAGGCGCTTGGCGTCGCCATCGCCAGCTTGACGAGGCGCAACATCGGGCGCTTCGGCCGCGTGCCGGGCACGTTCGAGAAGTCGCTGCAAAAATGGCGCTACGTGATCGCGTATCAGCTGTTGCAGGATGAGCATGGCGCCGAAACGCTTTACATCGTGCGCATCATCCACGCGTCGCGGGACTGGCCGGAGGGCGCGTGGCCCAAACCGTAAGTCAACCTCAAGCGCACGCCGCTGGACGGCTCCCGCCCCTATTGCATCCGGTTGCGGCGTGCGCGGCGGCGGTCAGCCGCCGACGTATCTTCTTCCGGCGGCAGCTCCGGCAACACCGCGAACGCCTCGAACGTCAATGACGTCGTGTAGCTGGCGATCTGCGCCTGCGAGCCTGCCGCCGCCGGCCCGCGATGGCGGATGGCGACGATGTAATTGCCCGGCTGATCGAGCGTCAAAATGGCTTGGCCGTTAGCGTCGGTCACAAACGCGCGCTCGAGCATGGTTTCCGGCTCGCCGGCCTTGTAGAGCACCAGCGGCATGTTCGGGAACGGCGCGCCATCAAACAGCAAGCGCACGGCGAAGCCTTCGGCGACACTGATGCGGTTAGGATGGGTGACGGGGCGCAGGGTCAGATGGCCGCTGGTGTCATCGAGCACGTCTTCGGTCGGGCGTCCCTTGGTGACATAGGTCTCGGCCACGGCCACGGTTTGCAGCGTCGTCGTCGGCGCGCCCTCGGCGGGAATTTCGCCTTGGCCAAGCGGGCGCCACGTGCCGTCAACGCCCACCATCTGTGTCACCGGCCCCAGCATCTCGCCGGTGCTGAGCAAATAGGTGCCATTGCCGCTGACATTGAGATCAAGCGTGGTGCTTGGCTGGGCGATGCGCACCGATGAGAAGGTTCCGCGGGTGCCGTCGGGGGCCAGAAAATGGAAATCGGATGAACCGAGCGGCACCGCCGGCGAGAAAAATTGGGTGGCGTAGGCGGCGTCTGTCGTCACCAAACCGCCGTC
>JANNFH010000034.1:0-14816 GCA_031379565.1 Alphaproteobacteria bacterium | reverse complement strand
CCCGAAGGGCCGAAGGGCGGAAGAAGCAGCCGGGGAAGCAAGGCAAATCCTTTTCTCCCAGAAGTTCGCTTGCCCGGTTTCCGGCTTCACCATTCCCGAAATCGAGCCGCGCCTATTTTCCTTCAACAACCCGGCCGGCGCCTGCCCGGCTTGCGACGGCCTCGGCGTACAACTCAAGTTCGATCCAGATCTCATCATTCCCGATCACGACAAGAGCTTGAAGGATGGCGCGGTTGCGCCGTGGGCAAAAGGCCCGTCGCCGCTCTACGCGCAAACGCTCGATGCGCTTGCTAAGCACTTTAAGGCCAAGGTCACGCTGGCCTGGCGCGAGCTGCCGAAGACGTTGCGCGACGCGGTCCTCCACGGCACCAAGGAGCCGGTGCGCTTTGTCTATGAGGACGGCGTGCGGCGTTACGAAACCACCAAGAATTTCGAGGGCGTGTTGCCCAATCTAGAGCGCCGCTGGAAAGAAACCGATTCCAACTGGGTGCGCGAGGATCTGGAACGCTACCAATCGGAGGCGCCGTGCCCGGTGTGCGAAGGCAAACGCCTCAAGCCCGAAGCCCTGTGCGTACGCATCGGCGAGCGCGATATCGCCTCCGCCTCCACGCTTTCGATCCGCGCCGCCCGTGATTGGTTTGGCGGCTTGAACGAAAAATTGAGCCCAAAACAGCGCGAGATCGCGGTTCGCATCCTGAAGTAAATCAACGACCGGCTGCGCTTCCAGGACGATGTCGGGCTCGATTATCTCTCGCTCGGGCGCGCTTCGGGCACGCTCTCGGGAGGGGAGAGCCAACGCATCCGGCTGGCCAGCCAAATCGGCTCGGGCCTAACCGGCGTGCTCTACGTGCTCGACGAGCCCTCGATCGGCCTGCACCAACGCGACAATTCCCGCCTGCTCGAAACCCTTCGCCGGCTGCGCGATCTCGGCAATTCCGTGCTGGTGGTTGAGCACGACGAAGAAGCCATCCTCACCGCTGACCACGTCATCGACATGGGGCCAGCGGCAGGCGTCCACGGCGGCAATGTCATCGCCGAAGGCACGCCGACGCAAATCCAGAAATCGAAAGACAGCATCACGGGCCAATATCTCGTCGGCACGCGCGAAATCGCCGTGCCTTCGAGCCGCCGCCGCATCAACAAAAGCCGCATGCTCCGCGTCAAGAACGCCAGCGGCAATAACCTCCAAGGCATCGACGCCGATTTCCCGCTTGGTATTTTCACCTGCGTCACTGGCGTTTCCGGCGGCGGCAAATCCACCCTCGTGGTCGAGACATTGTACAAAGCCGTCGCCCGCACTTGGCACGGCGCCGGCGATGTTCCCGCCGCACACGACGCCATCCTCGGCCTCGAACACATCGACAAGATCATCGACATCGACCAATCGCCGATTGGCCGCACGCCGCGCTCCAATCCCGCCACCTACACCGGTGCGTTCACGCCAATCCGCGATTGGTACGCCGCGCTGCCGGAATCCAAGGCGCGCGGCTACGGCCCCGGCCGCTTCTCGTTCAACGTCAAAGGCGGGCGCTGCGAAGCCTGCCAGGGCGACGGCGTCATCAAGATCGAGATGCACTTCCTGCCCGACGTCTACGTCACCTGCGACACATGCCGCGGCAAGCGCTACAATCGCGAGACCCTGGAAATTCTCTATCGCGGCAAATCCATCGCCGATGTCCTAGACATGACGGTCGAGGAAGGCGCGAACCTGTTCCACGCCGTGCCCTCCATCCGCGAAAAAATGCAAACGCTGATGCGCGTGGGGCTTGCCTACATCCACATTGGCCAGCAAGCGACCACGCTCAGCGGCGGCGAAGCCCAGCGTGTGAAACTGTCAAAGGAGCTCTCCAAGCGCGCCACCGGCAAGACGCTCTACATTCTCGACGAGCCGACCACAGGCCTGCATTTCGAAGATGTGAAGAAGCTTTTGGAAGTGCTGCACGAACTGGTCGATAACGGCAATTCCGTGCTCGTCATCGAGCACAATCTCGACGTCATCAAAACCGCCGACTGGATTCTCGATCTCGGTCCCGAAGGCGGCGATGGCGGGGGGCGCCTCGTCGCCCAAGGCACGCCGGAAGAAGTGGCGAAGGTCAAAGCCAGCTGGACCGGCCGCTATCTCGCCGAAGCGCTAAAACGCCAAGCCGCCCGCTCCGCGCCAAAACAAAAAGCCGCCGCCGCGGAAGCCGCCGCGCCGAAATCCGCGCGCAAGAATGGCAAGAAACGCGCGAGCGGCTAAGCCGCGCTAATCTTGCCCTCTTCCAACGCCGCCTGCGCCGCGCGCGCGTTGACGCCGAAGAAACCCAGCATCACGAACATCGCGACCACGATCAGCCCGGCGTACAGCACCAGGATCGGCACGAGCGTTTGCGGCGCCAGCAATTGCGCGAACACTTGGTCCGGCGACACCGTCCCGGCCTCGGCAGTGCCGAATTGCGTGAACATGTTCGCGCCAATCAGCCCGCCGACGACAACGCCGGCTATGATGGTGGCGACAACATACGCCAAGATCAGCAGCACGAACCCGCCGAACAGCGCCCAGAACCGGTCCTTGCTGACTTTCCAGGCGTCGAAGAAGGCAAACCGGCGCCGCGCAATCGAGGTCGCCGCCGCCGGCGCAAACCGCACCGCGGCATAGAGCCATCCCGCCAAGGCCGCCACCACGCCCAGGATCACCAGCAGCACCGTGGCGCCCGCCGCGCTTTCCCCGCCCGCGACCCCGCCCACCGCGCCGATCACCAGCGCCACCAGGATCACGCCGATATAGCCGGCGATGAGCAGGAAGAACCAAAGCCAATAGCCAGCATACACCCGCCAGGTGTCAGCGCCCAACGACAGCCCGAGCAGCCCGCCGCTTTCCCCGCGCACCATCCAGCGCAAGCACGCCGCCTCGTAAGCGGCGAACAGCAAATAATAGAGAAACGTGAAAATGAGGTAGGACGGCGCCAGTCCCATCACGCTCGCCGGCGGCATCATCATTTCCACCGACGGCGGAACGCCAGGCTTTTGCAGCGCCGCGTTCTGAGAGAGGCTCATCGCCCAATTGAAATAATCGCCGATGCCCTGCTTGTTGAGAAACCAGAAAGCCACGCCCATGATCGCGGCGATGCCAATATAGGCCAACGTCGCCATCAACAGCACGCCGCTTCTTTCGCGTTTGCGAAAAGCGAAGAACGTCGCGTCCAGAGCCCCAGCCATGTGATCCCCCTGTTTTAGCTACACTCTTCGCGTTGGCCGTCGAAGATCAATCTGTCGCGCCCATCGGCGCCGACAATTCCGACGCGCAACCTGTCACGATAGCGGTCGATGAAAGCGCGGCCGCCTTCGAGCGAGCCAGTTCGCGCCCGGGCCACCGCCCAACAGGTCTGGCCGCTCTCAGCCAGCTCGCACAATTGCCAGCCTGATGTGTCAGGGGACAGTGCGTAACGATTGCCCTCGACCGCGCCGTCTTCGCGTCGCTCGCCTTGCATCGCCGCGCCTTCGCCCAAGCTCCAACGCATGAAAGTTGCCGGGGTCGCCGTCCGATCGGCCCAGCAGCCCACGACCAATTGCGCCGGCGTTTCGCCGGGGATGCCCGCGCAAGCCGCGAGCAGAATTGCGAGGGTGACAATCCGCATGGGCCCAATTCTAACCTGTCCGCCGCCGAAAGGGGAGTGTCTCGTACCGCGCTTAGAGCGGTTCCCGAAAAGTGTTACGCGGTTTTCGGACGAGAACCGCTCTCATTATAGATGTAGACCCGTTTTGTCCCGAAGGCCCCGGACTTGATCCGGGGCAATCGGGAACGGGTCTAGCCAGCCACCGGCAAATCGCCCGCGCCTTCCAGTTCGACCGGCCCGGTCATCACCACCCGGTCGTCGCCCGCGCGCCACTCAATCTGAAGTGAACCGCCATCCGCCAACACCTCCACATTGCGCCCCGCTCGCCCTTGCCGGTGGGCCGCCACCACCGCCGCGCAAGCCCCGGTGCCGCACGCTTTGGTCAGCCCTACGCCGCGTTCCCACACCCGCAGCCGAATTTGCTCGGGGGAGCGCACTTCTGCGAAGCCGACATTGACCCCCTCCGGGAACATCGGGTCGCGTTCGAGCTTGGGACCCAAGGTGTCTATCGGAATCGCGCGCACGTCGTTGATAAAGAACACCACGTGCGGATTGCCCATGTTGACAGCGCCCGGCGCTTCCAATCCGGCGATTGTGAAATCCAGCCGTTCGGTATCCATCGCCCGCGCCAGCGGAATCTCCTCCCAACGCAGCAGCGGCGAGCCCATATCGACGCCAATGATCTTGTCGCCTTTGCGCTCGGCGTAGAGCATGCCCGCGCCAGTCTCGATCCGCCGCGAAGCCGCGCCGCCTTCCTCCATCAGCATCCAAGCGACGCAGCGCGAAGCATTGCCGCAGGCGTCGGTCTCGCCGCCATCGGCGTTCCACATCCGCATATAGGCGTCGCCGCGGATCGAACGCTCGACCGCGATCACCTGATCGCAGCCGATCCCGGTTTTGCGGTCGGCGATGGCGCGGGCCTGCGCCGGGGTCAGCGGCAGCGATCCCCGAGAGCGGGCGTCGATGATGACGAAATCATTGCCGCAACCGTTCATTTTCAGATAGCGCATGGGAATGGCTCTTTTGTTCGAGTATGGGGTGCGTCGGCGACTGGCGCCAATCTCAAATCTGGGCTTGGAGATCGGCATGCGCATCATCATCTTGGCGGCCGCCGCGCTGGCGGCCTTTGTTCTGGGTTCGTGCAGCACGATGGTTACTCAGCGATCCGATAACGATCCGTATCTTTGGCTCGAGGAGGTCGAGGGCGAGCGCGCACTGGCCTGGGTGCGCGAGCAGAACGCCCAATCCCTGGCTCAGCTCGAAACCGATCCCCGTTACGCCGCCCTGCACGCAGATGCGCTTGCCATCGCCAACAACCAAGACCGCTTGCCGCTCGGAGCTGTGCGCGAGGGGTACCTCTACAATTTCTGGCAGGACCAAACCCACGTGCGCGGCATTTGGCGCCGCTCGCCGCTCGGCGCTTACGCCGCCAACGCGCCGATCTGGGAGACACTGCTCGATATTGACGCGCTCGCCGCCGCCGAGAGCGCTAATTGGGTGTTCAAAGGCGTCGATTGCCTCGAAGGGACCTCGCGCTGCATGGTCTCGCTCTCCGATGGCGGCAAGGACGCAACCATCTGGCGCGAGTTTGACATCGCCGCGCGCGCGTTCGTGCCCGGCGGCTTTGTGCTGCCGGAAGCCAAATCCAATCTCACCTGGGCTGACGCCGATACGCTGATCGTCGCCACCGATTGGGGCCTTGAGGATGGCGCAGCAACGCTGACCGAGAGCGGCTATCCATTCGTGGCGAAACGCTGGCGCCGCGGCGAGCCACTCGAAAACGCCGCCGAGCTCCTGCGCGGTCAACCCAGCGACGTCGGCCTCTTCGTCGGCGCCTTGATCGATGCCGACGGCTCTCGCACGCTGACCGCCACCGAAGCCGACACATTTTTCGAATCCACCAATTGGCGCCTCGACACCGCGCGCGCCCCCCAGCGCATCAATCTGCCGCCAAAATCCACAGTTCAAGGCGTCCACAAGGGCCTACTCGTTTTCACCTTGGAGGAGGCGTGGGCGGGCCTGCCGCAAGGCGCCCTGGGCGCCTATCCCCTGGAGGACATTGGCGCCGAAACGCCGCGCATCGTTACGCTCTATGCGCCCGGCCCTCGCGATTCTATTGAACAAATCGCCTTCACCCGCGACGCCGTGCTCGTCGCCGGCACGCATAACGTTCGCGGCCAGATTTTGCGTCTCGCCTACGATGGCCGCTCCTGGATCGAAAGCCAAATTGGCTTGCCGCCAAATGGCGCGGTGGAAATCGCCAGCGCATCACCCACAGAACCAATCGCCTTCGCGGTGTTCGAGGATTTTCTCAACCCAACTACGCTCTACGCCCTGGAAGAGCGCGCCACCGGCGTGCGTGCGGTGCGTTCGCTGCCAGCCCAGTTCGACGCCTCGCGCTTTGTGTCGGAGCAGTTTGAAGCCACCAGCCGCGACGGGACGCAGGTTCCCTATTTCGTCGTCCGCGCCCGGGACTCGGTGGCCGATGGGCGCAACCCGACCTTGCTTTACGCCTATGGCGGCTTCCAGATTTCGATGCTGCCCGCCTATGCCGCCAATGTCGGCAAGCTCTGGCTCGAACGCGGCGGCACGTACGTGCTTGCCAACATCCGCGGTGGCGGCGAGTTTGGCCCGGCGTGGCACCAGGCGGGCCTGCGCACCCAGCGCCAACTCATCTTCGATGATTTCGCCGCCGTCGAGCGGGATCTCATCGCCCGCAACATCACCAGCGCGCGCCGGCTCGGCATCGAAGGCGGCTCCAACGGCGGGCTGCTCATGGGCGTGGCCCTCAATCAACATCCCGAATTGATCCACGCCGCAATAGTGCAGGTGCCGCTGCTCGACATGCTGCGCTACGATCAATTGCTCGCCGGCGCCTCATGGGTCGATGAATATGGTTCGCCCGCCAATCCCGAAGAGCGCCGCTTCCTCGAAGCGATTTCGCCCTATCACAATCTGCGCGCGCGCGCCGATTTCCCGCTGCCGTTCGTGCTCACATCAACCAAGGATGACCGCGTCCACCCCGGCCATGCCCGCAAATACGTCGCCCGCCTGCGCGAGCTTGGCCTGCCCGTGCTCTATTACGAAAACATCGACGGGGGGCATTCCGCCGCCGCCAATCTCAACGAAGCCGCCCGCCGCCGCGCGCTCGAATACACCTATCTGATGCAGCAGCTGATGGATTGAGGCTTAGCGCCCAGAGCCTTGACATGAAACCCAAAGGTTTTGTAAAGAAGCGAAACCTTAAGGTTCTATATGCGCGCGCTAAAAGATGTTCAGCCGGTGTTTCGCGCCCTCGCCGATCCGACGCGGCGCGCGATTCTCGCCATGCTCGCCGAAGGTGAGCGCCCGATCGCCGAGATCGCCGCCGCCTTCGACATGACGCGCCCTGCTGTCGCCAAGCACTTGGCGGTGCTGCGCGAAGGCAACCTCATCGCTGTGGAGCAGCGTGGGCGCGAGCGCATCAATCGGCTCAATCCGCGTGCGCTACGCGCCGCCGCCGACTGGCTCAATCATTTTGACGGGTTTTGGGACGAACGGCTCGCCGCACTCAAGGGCGCCGTTGAGCGGAAGGATGAACGCAAATGAAACTGGTGAAGACCGTCTATTTGAAAGCGCCGCGCGCGCATGTGTGGAAATTCCTCGTCGAAGCGGATCGACTGGCGACCTGGTTTAGTCGCGGTGAAAAGGATGTGGCCGCGGGCGGGGAATGGGCGCTGGTCACCAACAGTTTGGGCAAGGAAGGAACGCGCATGTGCTGGGGCAGCGTGCGTGCGTTCGAACCGCCGTCACGGCTCGTGCACACCTTCACGCATCCAGGGCTTGGCGGCGTGGAAACGATCTGCACCTGGGAGCTCGAAGAGGCCGAAGGCGGCACCATCCTCACCTTGACCCATGACGGATTTGAAAAAGTTGGCGCTGGCGCCTTCGACATGACGGCAAATCACGACAAGGGCTGGGACGAACATTTGGTGCGGCTACGGCGCGTGACAGCGTAGGGAGGGGGAGGCGACTGGCGCGCGGCGGCTGCCGTCAAGGCTTCAGCCGCGCCGCCACCTGTTTGCGGAATGCTTCGCCATAAGGCGGGCGGAACATCGCGATCAATTCACTTGGGGTTTGCCGGTACACAGCTTTCTCATGGCTGAATTCCAGAAAGCCACGATGGCCGTGATAGGCGCCGATGCCGGAGGGGCCGGTGCCGCCAAACGGCAAATCTTCCATTGAAAAATGGAACAAGACGTCGTTGAGCGTCACCCCGCCCGAATGCGTGCGCTCCAATAGCGCACCGCTTTCAGCGGAATCATCGCCGAAATAATACAGCGCCAGCGGCCGCGGGCGCGCATTGATGTCGGCGATGGCTTCCTCAAACGCATTATAGGTTTTCACCGGCAGCACCGGCCCGAAAATTTCCTCTTGCATCACGCTCATCTCGTCGGTGGCGCCCAGAATCAGCGTTGGCGGAATACGCCGATGCTCTTGCTGGGAGAAATCTTCCTGCACCGGATTGAGTTCAATTACCCGCGCGCCCTTGGCGCGGGCGTCCTCGATCAAGCCGCGCACCCGGTCGTAATGGCGTTGATTGATCATCGCCGTGTAATCGCCATTCGATTTTATGGTCGGGAACATCTTCGCCACCGCTTCGGTGGCGGCGTTGACGAAAGGCTCAAGCTGCTCCTTCGGCGCCAGCACGAAATCCGGCGCCAAGCACACTTGTCCGGCGTTCATAGTCTTGCCCGCCATCACCCGAGCGGCGGTCTTGGCGATGTCGGCGCTACGGCCGATGACAACGGGGCTCTTGCCGCCGAGCTCAAGCGTCACCGGGGTCAAATTCTCCGCCGCCGCGCGCATGACTTGGCGGCCCACCGAAGTCGCACCGGTGAAGATGAGATGGTCGAACGCTAATCCGGCAAACGCGGCGCCGACTTCCGGCCCGCCGAGCACAAAGGCGATCTCCTCTTCGTCAAAATACAGATCGAACAATTGCGCCAAAAGCGCCGAAGTTACGGGGGTAAATTCGGACGGTTTCACCATCACCCGATTGCCGGCGGCGAACGCGCCCGCGATTGCGTCAACCGCAAGCTGAACCGGAAAATTCCACGGCGTCATCACGCCCACCACGCCCTTGGGCTGGTAACGCACCTCAGCGCGCGCCCCCAGAACACCGAGCACCGCCGGCGACACCTTGCGCGCGCGCGGCTTCATCCAAGCATCGAGGCTGGCGCGCGCGGATTTCAACGGTGCGACCGCTGAGGCGATATCGGTAAACCTGGTCATGTCGCGCGAGCGCGCGCCAAAATCAGCATCGATGGCAGAGACCAGATCGTCCTGGTGCGACAGCAACAACGCGATGCAGCGCGTCAGCCGATCCTTACGCAGCGCTGCGCTCGGCGGGCCTTGGCGCAGCTGAGCCTGCTTTTGCAGCACCAGCAGCGTCGCCATCGCTGCTTTGGCCTCTTCGATGGTGGGATCAACCCGTCTGTTCATGACAACCTCCCGGGGAAATCCACGAGCGCCGCTGCGCCGGAATTTCCCAACAAGTTCCAGACTTTGTTACCCGCCCAGCCCGGCGTTTACCACTCGTCCATCTTCTGGCCACTAGCGTCTTCCATCGTAGCGATTCCGGGACGGCAGATTCGTGGCAGAACAAGACCATCTGATGCAAGGCCCCTCGGGGCCTTCTCTGGCGCAGGAGACGCTTGATCTGATGCGGCTTCACGCCGTGCCGGCGACTGGCGCCAATTACGAAGTTTGGCTCGGCTACCGGCTCGGACGCAACGCGCCGCTGCGTCAGGAAATCGATGCCCGCATCGCCGCGGCGGAACAATTCACCGATGCGTTCAATGCCGATATTTACGAGCGCTTCTTCACCGGCGCGCGCGCTTCAGCCCAACTCGTTATGGCTGGAGAACGGATCGCCCGCGATCTGAACCAGGTGCTCGATTTCCTCAAATCGGCAGAGGAAAAGAGCGGCGATTACGGGCGCACCCTCGAAACCGCCGCCACCGACCTCAATCGCAACATGGGGCCGGAGCAAATTCGCCAAGTGGTCGCGAGCCTCGCCGCCGCCACCCTCGACATGGCCAACCACAACCAGCACCTGACCGACCAGCTCGGAAAATCGTCGCGCGAGATCGACACGCTGCGATCGAGCCTGGAATCGGTGCGGGTTGAATCGCTCACCGACAGCCTCACCGGCCTCGCCAATCGGCGCATGTTCGATGAAACCCTGCGGATGCGGCTGGACGAAGCGCGCGCCGGGCGCACGGAATTGTGCCTGCTGATGTGCGACATCGACCATTTCAAGCGCTTCAACGACACCTGGGGCCATCACACCGGCGACCAAGTCCTCCGTTTCTTGGCCAGTTCCATGCAATTGCACGCCCGTCCTGACCAATTGATCTCCCGTTATGGTGGCGAGGAATTCGCCATGATTATCCCACGCATGAATCTGAAAATGGCGGAACAAATCGCCGAAGCGCTGCGGGCGTCGATCCAAGCCAAACGCCTGCGCCGGCGTTCCACCAACGAAGATCTGGGCCAGGTCACCGTCTCGCTTGGGGTCGCCCGCATGCAGCTTGGCGATACCGTGGAGGGCCTGATCGAGCGCGCTGACGCCTGCCTCTACGCCTCCAAGCGCAATGGTCGCAACCAGGTCACCACCGACGCAACGCCGGTGCTTTACGTAGCGTAGCGTTTTCTCGGCGGGCAAAAGGGTATAGCCTCACGTTGTGTGCGGAGGCGGCTCATGGCTTATTCGAAAATAAAACTGGCCCACGAAAACGGCGTCGCCATCATCACCATGGCCGACCCGGCAACTCTAAACGCAATCACCACCCACATGGTCGAGGAGATGACCGACGCGTTCGCTGTCGCCGCCAGCGATGCGCGTTGCGTGGTGTTGACGGGTGAAGGGCGCGGCTTCTCATCCGGCGCCAATCTCACCGGTGGTTCGCTGCCCTTGGACGACGCCGGCCGCGTCGACGTCGGTCGGCGCTTGGAGGAGCACTACAATCCCTTCATCCGCCTCCTGCGCGATTTGCCGATCCCGTTCGTCACCGCCATCAACGGCGCCGCCGCCGGCATCGGCTGCTCGTTCGCGCTCATGGGTGATATCATCGTCGCCGCCGAGAGCGCTTACTTCCTGCAAGCGTTTCGCCGCGTCGGCCTCGTGCCCGATGGCGGCTCGACCTATTTCCTGCCGCGCATGCTTACCCGCGCCCAGGCGATGGAGCTGATGCTGCTCGGTGAAAAGCTGCCCGCGTCGAAGGCGCTCGACTGGGGACTGATCAATCGCTGCGTGCCCGATGCGGAATTGCTGCCCACAGCGCTCGCGATCGCTGCCGATTTGGCCAACGGCCCGACCAAAGCGCTTGGCCTGATCCGCAAGCTGGCATGGGCCTCCGCCGACGCGGATTTTGACACCCAGCTCGGCGCTGAGCGCATCGCCCAACGCGAAGCCGGACGCACAAGCGATTTCGTCGAAGGCGTCACTGCGTTTGCGCAAAAACGCGCGGCGGAATTCAAGGGCGAATAGGTTTTAGCGCTTCGCGCGTGGCTTCTTCGTCGAACTGGCCTTTGCCCGCGCTACGCCCAGCGCTTTACGACCCCATTGGACGGCCAAATCCGGATCATCGAGGGCGGAATCCGGCAAACGCCAATAGCCCATCTCGACCTTTTCGCCCGCGCGCGGACCGTTCGCCGGCGTCCAGATGAACGGCCCGCAACCCTCCCGCGCCAGTTCGGCCTTCAGCGCTGAATCGGCCTTCAAATAAATCACTTCATCGCCGATGAGACCGAACATCAGCCCCTCCGCGTAGATTCCCGCGCCGCCGAACATGCGCTTGACGCTGATCGCGCCCACGCCGCGAAACAATTCGCAGACAAAATCATGGAAGCTGTCGCCCGTCACGTTCAGCTTTCCAGCTTGGCCGCAACCAAGGTCACGCTCTCGCCGCACCCGCACGCATCGGTCTGGTTGGGATTTCGGAAAACGAATTTAGACGACAGCCGGCTGGTTTCGAAATCGACAATGGCGCCGAGCAGGAACATCACCGCATCCGCCTTCACCAAAATGGCGACGCCGCGGTCCTCGATCAGCTCATCCATCGGGGCCGGCGCATCGGCGTAATCGAGCACGTATTCCATGCCGGCGCAGCCGCCGTTATTCACCCCGACACGCAAATAGGGCTTGCCAGAAGATGACATGATCTCCTTCACCCGCGCCGCGGCGGCGTCGGTTAGGGAAACGATCTTTGGTCTGGGGCGGCGGCTGGTCATGGTTTCCATATGGGGTCAAAGCATGTTGAGTTCGAGTTTAGCTTCGTCGCTCATTCGCGCCGGCGTCCAGGGCGGATCGAACACAAGGTTCACGCTGGCCGAAGTCACACCCGCGACTTTCCTCGCGGCCTCCTCGACCCAGCCCGGCATCTCGCCCGCAACCGGGCAGCCCGGCGCGGTCAGCGTCATCTCGATATCGACATGGCCTTCGTCGTTGATGTCGACTTTGTAGATCAGCCCAAGCTCATAAATGTCGACCGGAATCTCCGGATCGAACACAAGCTTGAACGCCGCCACCAAATCATCGGTAACGCGATCAAGCTCCGCCTGGGGCAGCTTGGGAGAAGCGGAAGTCATGCCGTCCATCATTTGCCGTCGGCCAACTCCAACCGCTTCTCCAACCGGTTCAAGCGCAGCTGAATATCTGTAAACGCCTGGCTATGGTGGTCCAATATTTCGCGTAGCGCGCGAAGGTGCTCAAGCACCAGGTTTTCAGGTTCTTTCGCCATGACACCATCCTATCACGAAAGCAGCTTGCGCGCCTTATGCAGCGCTTCGATAAACACATCGACCTCCTCGGCCGTATTGTAACACGCAAAGCTCGCCCGCGCGGTAGCCGTCACGCCAAGGCGCCGCATCAAAGGCTGCGCGCAATGATGACCCGCCCGAACCGCGACGCCTTGGCGGTCGAGAATTTGCGCCACGTCATGGGGATGGGCGCCGTCAACCGAGAAGGCGATGATTGCGCCCTTGTCCGGCGCCTGCCCATACAGCTTGACCCAGTTCAGGCCTTGCAACGCCTCCATCGCCCGGTTGCGCAACATGGCTTCGTGCGCTTCAATGGCGCCGCGATCTTGCGTCTCCAGCCAGGCGATCGCCGCACCGAGCCCGATCGCCTCCAGGATTGGCGGCGTTCCAGCCTCGAAGCGATGCGGCGGCTCGTTGTAGGTGACGCGTTCACGCTCGACGATGTCGATCATCTCGCCGCCGCCCTCGAACGGCGCCAACGCCTGTAGGCGCTCCGGCTTGCCATAGAGCACGCCGATCCCGGTTGGGCCGTAGAGCTTGTGGCCTGTGAAAACATAATAATCCGCACCGATCGCCTGCACGTTGATCCGCCCGTGGACGACGGCCTGGCACCCATCGAACAACACGGGGACATTTTTGGCATGGGCGATGCGCGCGATCTCAGCCGCCCGTGTGCGCGCGCCAAGTACATTCGACATGTGCGTGACCGCCACAATCTTGGTGCGCGGGGAGATCAGCGCGTCAAGCGCGACGAGATCAACGCCGCCATCCTCGTCAATATCGAGCCATTTCAACACCGCGCCCTTGCGTTCGCGTAGAAAATGCCACGGCACAATGTTGGAATGATGTTCCATCACCGAAAGCACGATTTCGTCGCCCGGCTTAACCTCGATACCGGCCGCCACAATGTTGATCGCCTGCGTGCCGCTTTTGGTGAAGACGATGCTTTCCGCACTCGCCGCTTGGATGAGCCGGGCCGCCGCGCCGCGCGCCGCTTCGTAAGCCTCGGTGGTTTCATTCGCCAGCGTATGCAGCCCCCGGTGCACATTGGCGTAAGCGCCGCGCATCGCGTCGGCCATCGCTTCGATTACCGCTTCGGGCTTTTGGGCGCTGGCGGCGCTGTCGAGATAGACCAACGGGCGCCCGTTCACCTCGCGCCACAGGATCGGAAATTGGGACCGCACGGCCTCGACGTCGAACGGACGCTTGATCAAAGGCGCGTTCACTGGTCCTTCTCCCCTTGTGGGAGAAGGTGGCCGCACGCGGCAGCGAGCGGACGGATGAGGAGTGAATGCCCAGACCTGTGCGACGCGGCGCCGACACCCCTCACCCACGCCGGCGCAATGGCGCCGACAGCGCTTTGTGACCCCCTCTCCCACAAGGGGAGAGGGCCAAGCCGGCGCTGATTCATGGCGCGCCTCCCAGCCAGTCGCGGATGAGACCGAGCAATTCCTCGTTCAAATCATCAGGAAGTCCCTGAGGAATAGCGTCGCCCAAAAACGCCTCAACCAGCAACGCACGCGCTTGGCGCTCCGATACGCCGCGCGAGCGCAGATAAAACAGCCCGCTCTCGTCCAACCCGCCCGCCGTGTTGCCGTGCGCGCATTGGACGTCATCGGCGTGGATCATCAGCTCTGGCTTCGCGAAAATTTCGGCGCCCTCTTCCAGCAGCAGACCGTGATGATACTGCCGCGCATCGGTCTTCTGCGCGCCGTGCGCCACAACGATTTTGCCCTGAAACACCCCGCGTCCGCCCTTGCGCACGGCGCCCTTGATCAATTGCCGCGTCACGCCTCCGGCGCAATTGTGGCTGATGGCAGAGGTGAGATCAGCGTGGCGCCCAGCGTCAACCATGTAGATCCCGTTCAGCGCCACCTGCGCGCCTTCGCCCTCAATCTCCACATTTGTCTCGATCCGCGCGAGCTTGGCGCCTTCGGCCAGCACGAATTGCTGGAACACGCCGCCCGCGGCGACCCGCACACACGCCGCGTCGAGCACCACGCCGCCGTCAATCCCCGCTTGCACCACGACGCGCGTCAATCGCCCGCCTGGCGCGATATTTACATCAAGCAAACGCGGTTCAAGATTGGCGTAGATGGGCCGGTCGATGCGCAGAACGCTTGCGCCGGCGGCAACCTCCAGCGCTTCAACCGTGCCCGCCTGCGTAGCCAGCGCGCCAATGATTCCGCCGCGCGCCTGCGCCGCCGAGACCAAGGGGTCGGCGCGGTCGCGCTGCAGCACAATCTGCATGCTCTCATCCATCGCCCGCGCGAGGTCGGAATATTTCCACGCCTCCACGCGGCGGGAGGGGAGATCGACCAGCGCGATCACGCCGCGCTCGCATACTTATCGTAGCCTTCGCGCTCCAGTTCGAGCGCGAGTTCGGGGCCGCCGGAAGCCGCGATGCGACCGTTC
>JANNFH010000009.1:0-5529 GCA_031379565.1 Alphaproteobacteria bacterium | reverse complement strand
CCTATGCCCGCGCTGATTTTGCCCCAATCCGCGCCGGCCTCGACGCTCGAACGCCAGCGAGCGCAGCGAAATATCTGGACCTGCCCTATCTGCAGCGCGCCCGCCCTTACGGCATGCTGATCGACGAAGTCGAAAGGATATGGGCCGCCATCGCCGAATATTACCCCCAACATGCGGGACTGAGCGGCGAGGCCAAAGCGGCGGCGCTCTTGGGCGAAGCGGCGGAGGCCAGCGCGCGCCTTGCGGGCAGCTGGATCGCCGCGGGATTCGTTCACGGCGTCTTGAACACGGACAATCTCACGATCACCGGCGAAAGCTTCGATTACGGCCCGTGGCGGTTCACGCCGACCAGCGATCCTGGTTTCACCGCCGCCTATTTCGACCACGGCGCACTCTATGCTTTCGCCCGCCAGCCCGAAGCGGCGTCGTGGGCGCTGGCGCAGCTTGCCGGCGCCTTGAGCCTAGTGTGCTCCATTTCGATGCTTGAGGCGCAACTTGAGCGGTTTGCGCCGGCCTACCAATTGGCGTTGCGCCGAGCCATGTTCGCTCGGCTTAACCTCGCCGTAGGCCGGTTAGCCGCGGACCTCGATTTCTTGCAGCTCCTGTTCGCTTGGCTGACGGAGAGCCAAGCTGCCTGGGGCCAGTTTTTCCACGATTGGCATTCCGGCGGCGCCAGCGCCGCGCGCGCGGCGGACAGCCCGCAAGCGAACTCCTATGCCCGCGCTGATTTTGCCCCAATCCGCGCCGGCCTCGACGCTCGAACGCCAGCGAGCGCAGCGAAATATCTGGACCTGCCCTATCTGCAGCGCGCCCGCCCCTGCGGCATGCTGATCGACGAAGTCGAGAGGATATGGGCCGCCATCGGCGAGCGGGACGATTGGTCTCTTTTCGAGGCCAAGCTCGCCGACATCGGCGAGATGAAGGCGGCGCTAGCCCGCCTTCCGGAATAGTGTGTGCGGCTTTCCGACCAGGAGGCGGCCTAGTCATTTCAGTCTGAGCATTTCCCAGTTTGAGCGATTGAATCGATGGGTGCTGGGAAATGCGCTAGGCTTAAGCTGTCGCCATGCCTTCAAACAGCGCGGCTAGGCTGGCGACGGAGGAGACCTCAGTTTGCGCCAAGCCAATCACATCAACGAATTGATCGCGTCGCGCCGGGCCTTGCTAGGCGGCCTTGCTGGCCTGCCTTTGCTCAACATGGCGGCCTGCGCCACGCCCGCGGCGCGCGCGGGCGCCGCGTCCGGCGCGCTGACCTTCACCAACGTGGCTGCGACCAATGCCGACACGGTTTCGGTGCCGCCGGGCTATCGCTGGCGCAAGCTGATTGCTTGGGGTGATGCGCTGTTCGACGGCATGGCGCCGTTCGACCGCGACGCGCTGACGCGTGCGGAACAGGAAAGACGCTTCGGCGATTCCAACGACATGCTGGCGCTGTTCCCGGCCCAATACGGCTTTCCCTGGCCAAACGACCAAGCCTCGCTGATCCTCTGCGCCAACAACGAATACGCCGATCCGAGCTTGATGTTTCCCAGCGTTCGCGCGCCCGGCGAATTCACCGCTGCGCATGTGGAGGCGGCTTACGCCGCCGTCGGCGTAAGCGTAGTTCAGGTCGCGCAGCTAAACGGTGATTGGAGCGTGCGTGCGAGCGCACGCTCCAATCAGGCCATCAACCGCCGCATCACGCCGTTTTCGCCGGTGGTGTTTTCAGGGCCGGCTGCTGAGCACCGCTGGATCGGCGCAGCCGCAGCCAAATTCAACGAGGCCGAGCCGGGGCCCGCGGGAACGGTGCGCTGCGGAACGCTGGCTAATTGCTCGGGCGGGCGCACGCCGTGGGGCACCTACCTTTCATCGGAAGAAAATTTCGATGGTTTCTTTGCGCTCACCGCCGCCGCTGCCGAACCGCTCGCCGCGGCGCGGGCTGACGCGGCCTGGCTCTATGATTCCGGCCGCTTCGGCTATCCGCTTTTCTCCCGCGCCGGAAACGCTCTTGCACCCCAGCAATTCGATGTCTCCCACAATCCCCATGGGCCTTCGCTGTATGGCTGGGTCCTAGAGGTCGACCCCTACGATCCAAGCTGGGCGCCGCGTAAACGGACAGCGCTCGGGCGCAAGAAAGGCGAATGCGCCACCACCGCGATCGCCAAGGATGGCCGCGTCGCGGTCTATATGGGCGACGACCAGATCGACCATTTCGTGTTCAAGTTCGTAACCGACGGGCGTTTCGATCCAACCGACCGGCTCGCCAACCGCGACCTGCTCGACCACGGCACGCTTTACGCCGCGCGCTTTGACGAGGACGGCGGCGGTGAGTGGCTTGAGCTCACGCCAGCGGCCTGCAACGGCGCAATCGCCGAAGTGCCCTATCACGCGCCTTTCGCCGATTTGGGCGACGTCGTCATGCGCGCGCGCGAAGCCGCGACTCTGCTCGGGGCCACGCAAATGGATCGCCCCGAGGATGTCGAAGCCCCCGTCGATGCCGAATGGCGCGGCTTTGGCACGGTGCTTGTGGTGTGCACCAACAACCGGAACGAAAGTTTTCCGCACCCCGGCAATCCCCGACGCGGCGCGGCGCAAGCCGAACATGCGCAACAAGCCAATGTTGCAGGACACATTTTACGTATCGATGAAGCCGACGCCGATCATGCCGCGACGCGATTTCGTTGGGATGTGTTCGCGCTATGCGGCGATCCCACAACGGAACCGTCCTTCACGCTGCCTGGCGGAATCGCCGCGGACGTTTCCGTCAGCCTCGGCGGCGCGCCCACCTTCGCTGGCAACCGCTTTACCTGCCCCGATAACATTTGCTTCGACAGCGCCGGCAACGTCTGGATCGCCACCGACGGCTCGCCGACAGTTTTCCAGGATTGCAACGATTCCGTGCTCGCGACCTCGGTGACAGCGCCCACTCCGCGCGAGGTGAAGCGCTTTCTGGTAGGGCCCGTGGGCGCGGAGATCTGCGGCCCGACCATGTCGCTCGATGAACGCGCTTTCCTCTGCGCCATTCAGCATCCTGGCGAGGCCAACGTCGCTGGCACGCGCATCTCGGAACTACGCTGGGGGCGCGGACAAAGGCCGCCGTCGAATTTTCCCGATGGCGGCGATGCCTGGCCACGCTCGGCGGTGATTGTCGTAACCCGCGACGACGGCGGCAAAATCGGCGCTTAGCCCCGCGCCACAAATCCCAACGGGTTCATCAGCCGCGCTATATCGACGGCCGCACGCACGTGCGTGCGGTCGCGGGCGCGATCCTCTTCGCCTAAAGAGTCCCAGCCGACCAATTTGTCGTGCATCATCAGGTCGGAATTTCGCGCCTCCGCGCCGGCCGTCGGGCGCCAGCCGGACATTAAGCGTTCGGCGATCCAGCGATCGTGTTCACGGCGCGCCATCTGCTCCAGCATGTCGGCGGGAATTTGCGGCGCGGTATCGCCCTTCTCACCCTTCTTCGCCGGTCGCCAGCCCGCATCCCAGATTTTCGTGGTGGCGCTGTCGGCGACGGCGCGATTGGCGGCGCGGTAGGTTTCGAGCACCTCCGACCAATCGCGCATCGCCGCCTGCAATTCGCGCATGCTCATGGCGTCACGCTGCCCTAGGTTCTGGTTGTAGTGCTCATGCGCGATGGCGGCGCCGCGGTCGAGATCGCCATCGAGGATTTTCGCCCGCGTCGCGATAACCTGATGCGCACCGAACGCCTGCAAATAACAATCCAATTCTGGAGTGTCATCGCCCTTGGCGTATTCACGGGAAAATTCCGATGCGCTCGATTCCTTCATGAAGATCGGGATCAGCCAACGCTGGCCGTGATTGCAGGCGCGCTTCAGCGCAATCGAAAGATGGATGTTGCCGGGATCGGCGCCGGTGGAAACGATGGCGGCGCTCGGTCTGCCGCGCGCCGCCTCGACCGCGCCGAGCAATTCACCGCCGACGCTGGCGACATCCCAATCAAATTCCAGGAAGGCGATATCGGCAACCCAAAGCTGGGGATGGGCGAAGGCTTCGCGGTGCCGCGCGCGAAAGCGGGCTTCGGCAGCTGGCGCGTTGGGCGCGAGCACCGTCAGCCGCGGCGGCTCGAACCGTGCCGACCACAAGCTTTTCAAAATTGCGGCCGCCACCGCTTCCGCCGCTTCGTCGAAGCCAAAAAACACCACGTGGACGCGGTCAAGCGTAAACTGCTCGGCCAGCGAAAGCAGCGTTTGCGCTTCTTTCTGGATCAGGCGGCGGGCGCCAATTTCGTCGAGCGAAAACGGCTTTGGATCAACCGAAGGCTGCGCCTTGCCGCCCTGCTTGCGGATTTGAGTCGAGCGCATTTCGCGCGCCTCACGCAGCAGCATCGTCGAGCGGGTATAGACGTGAACGCCGATCGGCGGACGCCGACGCGCCGTCCCGACTAGTCGGCGCACTGCCGCTTCGGTCTGCAGATTGGCGGTGTCGTCGGGCTCAAACGCAATCACGTGCGCGGCGAAGTGTGCGCGCGCGGTTTTCAACGTTTCAGCGCTGGTGGCGTCGCCCTCCAGCACGATCACGCCCTTGCGACGCAAATTGAGCGTGGTTTCTTCCGGCAGATCCTGGCCGAGCAGAATGACCGAGTCGCCGTGCTTGGCGGCGCAATCAAGCGCGAGCGACAGCGCCGCGGGGCTATCTCCGGCGATCACGACGTGACGCGCGGCGCCGAGATTGAAAATGCGCGCGAGCGAGCTGCCCAATTGCCCGGAGAAGGCGAAGATCAAACCGACCACCGGCGTGGCGATAGCGGCAAAACGCACCACTTCAAGCATCGGATCGTGGGCGTTGAAATATTCATCCCACATCGAGACCGCCGAGAGCGTCCGATAGATGGCTTCGGTGACGCCAAGATCGCGCCACAGCCATAAGCCCCCGACGATCCAGACCAGCGTCAGCAGCGCCACCACCCCCCAGCGGAACGCGCTGGCGCGGGTGTGCGCAAGCGCGGTGAGGCCGGAGGCCGCGTGCGACCAATAATTGGAGTAAGATCGCGCCATATCTTCTCCTACCGCGTTCTGCGCAGCAAAGCGGCCCCGGCAGGAGTCGAACCTGCGACCCTCTCCTTAGGACGGAGCAGCTCTATCCAACTGAGCTACGGAGCCTGCGGGCTGAGTATGGCCGAGGCGGTGGGGGCGAAGCAACGCGCGGATGGGCCTAGCTGGCCGCTTTCTTTTGCTCAGCGATCAGCGCATCGTCGATTTCGCGGGCGCGCACGGCGGCGGGACGGGTTTGCAGCCGGCCCGAATAAGCCTCAAACGCCGGCCGTTTCTCCAGCCAACCGAATTGAAGCCCCCAGCCGATTTGCGCGCCGACGTAAACGTCGGCCGCCGAAAATCGATCGCCAGCGATAAATTCTCGCCCCCTCACGCCAGCTTCCAGAGCATCGACAACTTCTGGCAAGGATCCATATCCCGCCATCGCCTTACGCTCGGCCGGGACAACAAAACCCATTGCGCCGTTGGTGCTCGCGGCTTCCACCGGCCCCGCAGCGAAGAACATCCAACGATAATAGGCGGCGCGATCCTTGGAATT
>JANNFH010000466.1:0-2699 GCA_031379565.1 Alphaproteobacteria bacterium | reverse complement strand
TCTATGAAGATTTGCAGAGCAGCCGCATGACAGTGATAGAGTATTTTTCTGGCTATGGCGTCGCTTGGGTGCACGAGCAAACCGGCGCGCTAAATGGCGGTTTCCAAGACTTAGCTGCGCGGCGTGAGAGCCTCGTAGAAGCCATGACCGCCGCGGACAGCGCGGGGGCGGCAATCCGCCGCCAACTCGAAACGGTGAATTCCGCTTTGTCTGGGCCCGCCGTGACCGCCGACGGGTCCGGCCCGACGCTCGCCACTTCCAAGGCGGAGCTGGAGCGCTTGCTCGCCGACTTGCAGCGCACTCAGGCTCTGGTGCGGACGCTTCAGACCGACGCAGATATGGCGCTGGTGCTGCGAGACGACGTCCCGAATTGGGCCCGCGCGCGCTTCGACCGGGTTCGCGAGATTGCGATCCGTCAGCAGATTACCTCCCGCGTGGGGCCAGGAGAAGCGTTTCGCGCTTTGATTGCAGCCCCGGTCGGATTGGTGTCGGACACGCTGCGGCGCACATCGACGACGGCACTGGAACCGCTCGTTGTGCAACAAAGCATTCAGCTCCAATTCGCGACTTTGCCTGATGCGATGGGTGTGCGCGCGAGCAGTGTTGAGTTGCCCGCTTTCACCGTCGATAGCACGAAGATCGTCGATGCGGCGCGGGCCAATTCGGTTGTTGCCGAGGTCGCCCACATCCACAATCTTGTCGAGGCCGCGCGCTCGATGCGCAGGGCGCTCGATGATTTGGCGGCGATCGACGGCGTGGCGGCGCCGCAACCGACGCTGCCTGCGGCCAGCTGAGCGGCGCGTCCTGAGCTTGCGCTAGCTGCGCGCCGCGACGCGTTCAGCTTGGCGCAGCGCGCGTAGCAGATTGCCGCCGGCGAGCTTGGCGAGATCGCGGTCGTTCCAGCCGCGCCGCATCAATTCCGCGAACAGGTTCGGATAGGTTTCGACCCCGCTTAACCCCTCGGGGAGGAACGGCACGCCATCGAAATCGCTGCCAATCCCGACATTGTCGATGCCTGCGACGTCGCGGATATGCTCGATGTGATCGGCAACCTGGGCGATGGTCGCGGCGGGTCGAGGATGGGCGGCGACCCAGGCGTCGAGTGCGGCGCTGGCGGCAATGGGATCACCGGGGAAAAGTGATTTTTGCCGTGCCTCTTCGCCCGCGCGCAGCGCGTTCCATTGGCGCACCTCTTCAGACACGAACACCGGATAGAAATTTGCCATCACCACGCCGCCGTTCTGATGCACCAAGCGCAGCACATCGTCTGGGACGTTGCGCGGGTGCGCTGTAATGGCGAAGGCAGACGAGTGCGAGAAAATTACCGGTGCCGTGGTGACGGCGAGCGCATCGCGCATGGCCTCAGCGGAAACGTGGGAGAGATCGACCAGCATGCCGATGCGGTTCATCTCGCGGACGACGCTCTCGCCAAACGGGCTGAGCCCATTGTGTTGGGGTGCGTCGGTGGCGCTGTCGATCCAGGACGTACTCTTGGAATGGCAGAGCGTCATGTACATCACGCCCTCGGCGCGGAAATCGCGCAGGATGGCCAGATTGTTGTTGATCGCCTCCCCGCCCTCCATGCCCAACAATGAAGCGATGCGGCGGGCGCGATGGATGCGGACGATGTCATCGGCGCTCTGCGCCAGTTCGAACACATCGCCATGCTGGGCAACCATCTGGCGGACCAGATCGATCTGCACGTGTACCGCCTCGGCGGAGGCCGCGCCTTGCAATTCAGCCGGCACATAAACCGACCAGAATTGCGCGCCGAGGCGCCCCTGGCGCAAGCGGGCGATGTCGGTGTGCAGCGGCGTCGGCAGCGTGCGGGTGTCGGCGTTGAGATCGACCCGGGAGAGCTCGCCGGCGTAATTGTCGTGGATTTGTTCGGGCAGATCGTTGTGGCCGTCGATCAAGGGCGTTGCGCGGGTGATGCGCTCGAAACGGGCGCGCTCTTGGGCCGAAGGCTGGGCTTCTTGGGCGCGGGCGACGGGCAACATAGCCACGAACGCCGACGCGAACAGAAAGCGCTTCAAGAAAGGCACCACATCCATCCCCGGATTGCTGCGACGGAGCGCCGCCTCTCACGATGGGTGCTTTATTCGCCGCCCTTGCGCAAGCTAAGGCGCGTTCCAGACGTGCGAGCCTGCGTTCGCACGCGCCGGCGGACAGGCGGGTGGGCGAGAGCTGGCGACAAAGCTGCGCAAGATCGACCGGGGCCACGATGTAACAGATGGCCCGCGGGTCAGCGGCCTAGAACCAGCCCTTCTTCTTCGGCGGCGCCGGCGGCGACGGCGAGCGCGGGTCGGCCCCGCGTGCCTGTTGCTGTTGCGGTGCGCGCGCGGCTTGCTGCGGGGCGGCCTTGCCGTTGCCGACACCTTTCCGCGCCGGCGCGCCGGCCTGGGGCTTTGATCCAAGTTTATCGGCAAACCACATTGAACGTCCCTCCTCGAACTCCTGCCCCATGGGCCAGCCCCGCGTCTGCCAAACGCCCTTACCCCTTCGGGATGCGGCTGCCAACGCTGCCGCCGCTGGTGGCGTGGAATTAATCGGCCGAGTTGGACACCAGCCGGCGGTGCCTACAGGCCATAGGCCGCCCTCAATTCCGGCTCCTTCGCGGCCACAAGTTTCGCAAGGTCCACGATCACCTTGGCTTGTTTCCAAGTCGCGTCGTCTTGCATTTTACCGTCGAGCATAGC
>JANNFH010000406.1:0-3473 GCA_031379565.1 Alphaproteobacteria bacterium | reverse complement strand
CGCTTGAGCGCGTCGATCAGATGGAGGCGGCGCGCCAGGCCGGTAGCGCGCCGCCAGCGGGCGCCCCCGAGGTCAACGCACCCGCGGCGGACGCCAGCAAACCCGCGCCCGGCGCCGCGGCGCCTGCGCCCGAAGAGTCGCAAACATGGCAGGAACAATTGCGTGAAGAAGCCCGCGCCGGGGATTCCGGCATCGACCTGGGCTCGCCAGCGCTGACGCAGCGCGTGCGGCGGGCGTTGGAAAACCCCGACCTTGTGCTCTACAAAATTCAGGACGCGGCCTCGAAATATTCCTTTCTGCTCGCGCCGATCTCGTTGCCTTTCATAGCCCTGTTGTTTCTGTGGAAACGTGGCTTGACGCTATATGATCATGTAGTGTTCGCGCTGTATTCGCTGTCGTTCGCTTCGCTGTTGTTTATCGCTGTCGTGGTCGCCGTCGAAACGCCCTGGCTGGGCTGGGCGGTGCCGTTCTTGCTTGGTTTGGGATTGCCGGTTCACACCTATTTCCACCTCAAGGGCGCCTATGCACTGGGCTGGTGGTCAGCGCTGTGGCGTTCGCTTTTCATGCTGATTTTCGCACTTATTTCACTGGCAATTTTTGTCGTGATAATTTTTTTCATGGGCTTGCTCGGCTAATGAACCAGATCGTTGTACTCGGCGGTTCGGCGGCGGTGATCGCGCTGATGCTGCTGATCGCGGCGCTGCTCGGTTTTTGGCAAACCGCGAGGATCGACGCCGTTGCGCTTGAGCGCTTGCTCGCGGACGCTGAGCCGGACGCGCGCATCGCCGAGAGCGCAATTGCCGATGATGGCCGCGTTGCCTTGGCCCGCTTGAGCGATGCCAGGGTGCTCATCGCCAAGGCGATGGGTGACCGTATTGCGCTGCGCACCTATCCGTCGCCGGCGGTGACGCTGCGTCTTCGTGATAGGCGCCTGCGCGCTGCTTTTGCGGATCTGGGTTTTCCGACGCTAAACATGAAACTCAGCGATCCGCCGCGCTGGCTCGTCGATTGGGCCGCGAGCGGAGGAGAAAAACCGTGACCGCGCTGTTTGCCGCCCTCGCCGCCGCCGCACCCCCGCCGGCGCCCTTCGCCATCCCCCCGATCATCACTTACGCGGTGCCGGGGTTTGTGCTGCTGATCCTCGCCGAGATGATCGCCGTCAAACTTACGCGCAAGGGCGACTATAATTTCGCGGATTCCGCCGCGAGCCTAAGCATGGGGCTCGGCAATCAAATCATGGGCTTGCTGCTCGGTAGCCTTGCCGTCGCGGCTTACTTTGCCGTCTATCAATTTCGCTTGGTCACGCTTGGCTGGACTTGGCCAGTGATGGTCGCCTGCTTCTTCGCCGAGGATCTGGCCTATTATTGGTTTCACCGTGTGGCGCACGAGCGGCGCTGGTTCTGGGCCAGCCACGTCATTCATCATTCCTCGCAGCACTACAATTTGACGACGGCGTTGCGACAAACCTGGACCGGCGTGCTCGGCCTCAATTTCATCTTTTGGCTGCCGCTGGTTTATATCGGCTTTCCGCCGGCGATGGTGCTGATGTTTTCCGCCATCAGCCTTGTCTATCAATTCTGGATTCATACCGAGCTGATCCACCGCATGGGTCCGTTCGAGTGGTTGTTCAACACACCCAGCCATCACCGGGTGCACCATGCGGTCAACGCGCGCTATCTCGACGCCAATTACGCCGGCGTGCTGATCATCTGGGACCGGCTGTTCGGCACGTTCGCGCCGGAAGATGACAAGGAAAAGCCCCGCTACGGCATCATCGCCAATCTGGGCACGTTCAATCCGTTCCGCGTCGCCTTCGCCGAATGGGCCGGAATCTGGCGCGATGTTACCCACGCAAAATCGCTACGCGAGGTATTGGGATTCGTGTTCGGCCCGCCTGGCTGGAGCCCCGATGGCTCACGCAAGACCAGCCGCTCGATCAAGGCGCAATGGGCCGCGTACCAGAGCGCCGCGGCGCCGGCGGAGTGAGATGTATGTCCCGGCGCACTTCGCGGCGGACAATGCGGACGCGCTAGCCGCCAAACTGTCGCGGCGAGCGGCTGGCATTCTCGTCAGCGTTGATGGCGAAGGCCAACCAATCGCCAGCCACCTGCCGATTGTGTGGAACGCGGAAAAACGCACCGTCACCGGACACATCGCTCGCGCCAATCCCCATTGGCAATTGGGGGCGGGCCGCGCACTGATTGTCCTTAGCGGGCCCGAAGCTTATGTGTCGCCGAGTCTTTATCCGTCGAAAGGCGAGCATGGAAAAGTCGTGCCGACTTGGAATTACGAGGCGGTGCACCTTTCCGGGGCGATCGAATGGTTCGAAGAGCCGGCGCGGCTGAGGGACGCGGTCCGCGATCTCTCCACGCTGCACGAAAGCGGACGCCGCGAACCGTGGAGCATCGATGACGCGCCGCGTCCCTACATTGACGCGCTGCTGCGCGCCATTGTCGGCGTGGAGATGCGGGTTGAGCGGATCGAGGCCAAGCGCAAGCTGTCGCAGAACAAAAGCGCGACAGATTTTGCCGGCGTGGTGCAGGGGCTCGCTGCATCGAGCGGCGAATCGCGCGAGGTTGGGGATCTCATGCGCGAGGTGCGCGCGATCTCCGATGATCCAAACGGCAATTGATGACCCTCCACATCTTGAAGCTCTGCGTTGGCGCCGGCAGCGTCGAGGATTTGGACGATTGGCAGAGGGGTCAGATCAAGAAGCGCAAGCGTCCCCATTGTGGCACGCGGATGTGGCCGAAACGGGTGGAAGACGTGCTCGCCGGTGGGTCGTTGTACTGGGTCATCAAAGGCGTGATCTTGGTTCGCCAGCGCATCATCGCCATCGACGATGTGACCGACGATCATGGGCCGCGCTGCGGGCTGTTCCTCGATCCCAAACTGGTGCGAACGGCGCCGCAGCCTCGCCGGGCGTTTCAGGGCTGGCGCTACCTTGAACCGAAGGATGCGCCCGCGGATTTGAGCGAACTCAGAGGCGGCGCCGATTTACCGGAGCATTTGCGCCGGCAATTGGTTGAATTGGGGGCGTGGTAGCTCAAGCGCCGTCATTCCGGACGCGCTGAAAGCGTGATCCGGAACCCAGGGGAACGCCGTGATCTGTGCTCACTGGGTTCCGGGTTCGGCCTCCGGCCGCCCCGGAATGACGGAGCTAAGCCAATGCCTTACTCACTGCTTCACAAAACGGCGCCACGTCCGCTTCGTCGTGGTAAAGGCCAAGGCCGATGCGCAGTACGTCATCACGCGCGTCGGTGACGATGTTGCTGGCCATCAGCGCGTTTTTCCAGTCCACCGCGCGCGGATCACGGAGCGAGAGGAAGCGTGCTTGGGGACCGCTCGCGTTCGGGCGCAGCAGCTCTGCTTCGCGTAACGCGCCGCAGGCGCCGGCTTCGATCGCAGCTTCGATTTGCGCGCGGATCGTCGCCACGCGGGCGGTGATGGCGGTGGTGTCCAAACCTTCCGCA
>JANNFH010000341.1:0-5240 GCA_031379565.1 Alphaproteobacteria bacterium | reverse complement strand
GAAACATCGGTGAGCGACCAGCGACTCTTCGGCTCGGCTTGAGCGAAGGCGATCACGCGTTCTCCGGCGGCAATCGCGTTCAAATGCTCTTGCTTTTGCGCTGTGGAACCCGCGTGGATGAGCGCATTAGCGCCGGTCACGATCGTCGGCACATAAGGCTCCACCACCAGCGCCTTACCGAACTCCTCCACGATGAGCGCAACATCAAGCGCGCCGCCGCCTAGGCCTCCGAACTCTTCCGGCAACGGCGCCGCAAGCAATCCCAGGTCAGCAAAGGTCGCCCAATTTTTCTTCCATGCATCTGCGGAGCTGAGCGCCGCGCGGCGCTTGTCGAAATCATACTCGCCCGCCACCCATTTCGCGATCGAGTCGCGAAGCATGTTCTGCTCGTCGGAATAATCGAAATTCATAGGCCCAGCACCATTTTGGCGATGATGTTGCGCTGGATTTCGTTGGAGCCGCCATAGATTGAAGCTTTGCGCCAGTTGAAATAAACCGGCGCGGCCTGGTGCGCATAATCTGGGCCGATCGGGAATTCATTGCCGCCGTCTGCTGGAAAGTCGCGGAAATAGGGCTGCGCATAATTACCGACGGCTTCGAGCGTCAGCTCGGTGAGGCGTTGTTGAATTTCGGTGCCTTTGATTTTTAACAGCGAACTTTCCGGGCCGGGCCCCTTGCCGGCATGCTCGCGCGCCAGCGTACGCAGCTCGGTCATCTCCAGCGCCGAGAGATTTATCTCAAGTTCCGCGAGCTTCTTCTGGAATTCGTTATCTTCAAGTAAGGAGCGGCCATCATCGCCTATCTCCGCTTTTGCAATTTGCTTCAGCCGCTCAACCCCGCGCTTCGAGCGCGCGACGCCGGCAATGCCCGACCGTTCATGCGCAAGCAGGAACTTGGCGCAGGTCCAGCCCTTGTTTTCCTCGTAGACCCGCTGATCGATCGGCACTTTGACGTTGTCGAGAAAAACGTCGTTCACCTCGTGCCCGCCATCGAGCAGCTTGATCGGGCGCACGCTAACGCCTGGAGACTTCATGTCGATCAGCAGGAACGAGATGCCTTCTTGCGGCTTGGCGCTGTTATCGGTGCGGCAGAGGAAGAAGCCCCAATCGGCGAATTGTCCAAGCGTGGTCCAGGTTTTCTGGCCGTTGACGATGTAGAAATCACCCTCCCGCACCGCCTTGGTTTTTACGCTGGCGAGATCGGAGCCAGCGCCCGGTTCGGAATAGCCCTGGCACCACCAGGTCTCGCCGGCGAGAATCCCTGGCAGAAAGCGCTGTTTCTGTTCCGGCGTGCCAAACGTGTAGATCACCGGCCCCACCATCGCGACGCCGAACGGCAGCGGCGGAATGGTTTCAGCGCGCGCGTTTTCCTCAAGCCAGATGTAACGCTGCGTCGCAGTCCAACCCGTGCCGCCAAACTCGACAGGCCAAGCCGGCGCCGCCCAGCCCTTCTTGCCCAAGATTTGGTGCCAAGCGAGGAACTCCTCCTTGGTCAGGTCCTCACGGACGATGCTCTTGTCGCGAAGGCTCGGCGGGTAATGGTCGCGGATGAAGCCGCGCACTTCGTCGCGAAAGGCAATTTCTTCCGGCGAAAAATCCAGATCCATGATGCGGCGCCCAGCGGCGCAGCGCGCGCCGACGAACGTGACTATAAAGCGCCGCGACCGTCTATCAACATCGCGTCCGGAATGCGCCGAAGGCTTCCCCCAGGGCGCCTTTGTTCCAATCGCGGCGCGGCGATCTGCCCGACGCTGGCGTTGGCGGCTTCCTCGCGCAGCACGCGCGCGGCCTTGCGTGTTCGGCGCGGAGTCTCGGCGTTGGCTGGTGTCTCGTGGCGAACGATTTGTCGGGTGTCCAAACCACATTCGGTAAGGGTTTCCGAAGCCGAAGCCCATGGAATAGCGACGGCGGAAAACAGACCGGCCAGAATCCAGAGCTTCATCTTCATTTCTCCCCTTTGCGCCGGCGCTTTGTCTTTACGCAAGGTCCCGATCGCTTTGGATGGCGCAGGCCCGAGCCAGCGCCTGCCTCAGCATAGCAGCATCGGCTGGCTTTTCGATACCGGCCGCTTGGCGGGTGATTTCACCGATTTCGGCGCGCGCCCGCTGAGTGGTTTCGGCCGGCTGGCGACGTGCTTCAGCGTTCAACCTATAGCGCAAATCGCCAAAACCCGGTTCGGGCCCAACCACCTTCTGATAAGCGGCGCAGCGCACTGCGCTCAAAAATTCATTGCCATCCATTTGCGGTCCGGCGGCAGCCACGACGAAAGGCCCCGCGGCGACAGCGGCGACAGCAGTGGCGATCAGAGCGAAACGCATGAAAAACCTCCAGAAACAGCCCACAGAAGAACCGTGCTTTGCCGGCTTTCGATGAGGAGATGCGCGCCAGGATGTCCCCAGATGCGGCCCACCGTTCGAAATCGACGTGATATCGATATACGATATGCTACATCAGCAGTCAATGTTTTTTATCGAAAAACGATAAGGGCGGTGATCGAGCCGTTTGCCAGGACGTTTTCAGAGGTTAAGCCCTGCTCATGACCGGAAATACTGTTTCCACGCCCTGCGTAAACGTCTGCGCCGTGGACGGTCGCACCGGCCTATGCGTTGGATGCGGCCGGACCCTCATGGAAATCGCGGCCTGGGGCGGGCTCAGCGAAGCCGAGCGCCGGGCGACCATGGCCGAGTTGGCGGGCCGCCTTGCGAGCGCCGAGCATAGCCGGTGAGAAACTGGGTTGGCCTCGGGGTCGTTGCGGTGCTGCTGCTCGTCGCTTGGCTGGGCTACGAGCGGCCACAGCTTTTTCCCGGCGATATCGATGTGCCGCGGCTGGTTTACTTGCTGATGGCGTTGCTGCTGGTGAGCGGCGCGGGCTTTGGTTTCTGGCGCCTGCGCCAGGACCGCGGACGCGCGCTGGCGAGCCTAATATTTTGGGCGGCGCTGATCGCGGCGATCAGTTTTGGCTATTCGCTGCTCAACTGAATGCCTCGCGCAACATATTGATGGCCACCAAGGCCAGCAGAATCGCGAAAGCACGCTTCAGCGTTTGCTGCGGCAATTGGTGCGCAAGGCGCGCGCCCGCCGGGGCTGTGAGCGCGGTGAGTGCGGCAAGCACGATGAAACCTGGCGCGCTCACATAGCCGAGCGACCAGAGCGGCAGCCCCGCTTTGCCCCATCCGGCGACAACGTACATCAGCGTCGCCGGCAGGGCGATGGCGGCGCCGAAGCCGCTTGCGGTCGCCACAGCCTGATGAATGGGGCGCCCACACAACGTCATCGCCGTGACGCCAAAGGCGCCCCCGCCAATGCCCATTGTTGCCGACAAGGCGCCAATCGAAGAAGCCGTTGCGGCGCGCGCAATCCCGGTCGGCAATTCTGGCGCAATCCGCCAAGCCGGATTGCCAAACCCCATTTGCGCGGCCACCAGCAACAATCCGGCGCCAAACACGAGCAGCAGCATCTCGGTGTTGGCCAATCCCGCCAGGGCGCCGCCTATCAAAGCGCCGAGCGCAATCCACGGCGTCCAGGCGCGCAGCACCGCGAAATCCACCGCGCCGGCCTTGGCATGAGCGGCCAACGAGCGCGCCGAAGTGGCGATAATCGTCGACAAGGACGTGCCGATCGCCACATGCATGCGCACCTCTTCGTCAACACCAAGCGCGGAAAACACCAGATAAAGCGCTGGCACAATAACCACGCCGCCGCCAATGCCGAACAAACCGCCGACAAATCCCGCGAACAAGCCGGCCGCGGCCAGTGCGCCGATCAGCCAGGCGATGTCAGCGCTCATGCGGCGTGCAGGGGCTGACGCACAGTTTCGGCAAGCGCCGCGCGCACCACCTCCAGGCCCGCGCCCGGGCGCGGCGCGTTTTCCGAAAGCACGCGCCGCCACGCGCGCCCGCCGGGCTGGCCGTGAAACAACCCCAGCATGTGGCGGGTCATGGCGTGTAGAGGCACACCCTCGCGCAAGCGCGCCTCCATATAAGGAAGATAGCGTTCGACAGCGCCCATTCGGCTTGCGGCCGGCGGCGGTTCGCCGAAGACAAGCCGATCGACATCCAACAGCACCGCCGGATTCTGATAGGCGGCGCGCCCCAGCATCACACCGTCCAATCCCTCACCCTCCGCCAGGGCATGGTCGAGGTCGCGCAATCCGCCGTTGAGAACAATCTCCAAGTCCGGCCTCTCGCGTTTGAGCACACGCACCAGTTCGTAATCGAGCGGTGGCACAGCCCTATTTTCCCTCGGCGACAAGCCCTGAAGCAGTGCCTTGCGCGCGTGGACGACGAAAGTGCGGCAGCCCGCCGACGCGGCCGCATCAACCAGCGCGAACAGCGCTTCGCGCGGCGCTTGCTCATCGACGCCAATGCGCGATTTGATCGTCACCGGAATGGCGGGCGCGGCCTCTTGCATCGCCGACCAGAGCGAGGCGACCAAGCCGGGCTCGCGCATCAGGCAGGCGCCGAAGCGGCCCGATTGCACCCGGTCTGACGGACACCCAACATTGAGATTGATTTCGTCGTAGCCGAACTCCACGCCGATACGCGCCGCCTGCGCCAGCTTCGCCGCGTCCGAACCGCCCAATTGCAACGCCACAGGATGCTCGCCCGCGCCAAAGCCCAGCAATCGCGCTCGATTGCCATGGATCACCGCGTCCGCCGTTATCATCTCAGTGTAAAGCAACGCGCGCCGCGTCAGCACACGGTGAAACGCCCGGCAATGCCGATCCGTCCAATCCATCATAGGCGCAATGCAGAATTTATGTGATTGATTTATCTGCATTTTTCAGGCATTTTCAGTAGGTTGAAACGAGAACGTGTGCACTGGTGTTCCCGGAACGTCCCGGCACTTCCCGAGCTGAGTGCACACCTAGTGCACACGAAAAATAGTTGGGAGCGACCGGCATAGGAGCAACTCTCGTAATGTTTGGGCGAGCGGTGGAGACGTACAGAAAATGGCGACATTCACGCTACTGAAATCGGGCGCGTGGCGCGCCCAGGTTCGTCGAAAAGGCGCCTATGTAGCCGAGACCTTCCTGCGCAAGACCGAGGCGCTGGCTTGGGCGCGAGAAGCCGAACTCGCCGTCGACGGCGGCATCAAGCCGCCGCGCCGAGGACAGCCGAGCGCCAAGCGCACGGGCGCCACCACCTTCGGCCAGCTCGTCGAGCAGCACCTCCAGGACATGGCCGACGTCAAACGCGTCGTGCAGCGTTCCAAGCGCTTCACGCTCGAGCTGCTCAAGGA
>JANNFH010000272.1:0-5694 GCA_031379565.1 Alphaproteobacteria bacterium | reverse complement strand
CCCAAACAAAGAGACCGAGACCGTCGTCAACGCTCTGATCAAACACCGCGTAAACTTCCAGGTGAATTGTACAAATCGCTGACCTGGGATCGCGGCAAAGAACTCGCTGACCACCGCCGCTTTACCATGGAAACCGACATCGCCGTCTTTTTCTGTGATCCGCAAAGCCCCTGGCAGCGTGGCTCAAACGAAAACACCAACAGGCTCTTGCGCCAATATTTTCCTCGGAAAACCGATTTGGCGCCGCACTCGCAAGCTCATCTCAACAAGATCGCGCGACGTCTCAACGAACGGCCGCGGAAAACGCTGGACTTCCATACTCCGGCGGAGCGATTTAGCGAGTGTGTTGCGTCGATCCGTTGAGACCGCTCCCTTCAAGCGCGAACTTCGATGCGCTGTAAGGCCCAACGAACGGCATCCCACGTTGGCCGCCTTCCGAAGAAATCATTACAACCCGACCGGATTTTCCAATGCGGTCTGGGTCAACGCCGAGCAGTGGCGCGAAGGCCGTCGTGACCCGATGTACGCCGAGCACGTTTACGTCGAATTGGCGCTGCAGTTCCTCGGTAGAGATATGCAAAAGGGGGCCAGATACTGCGATCCCGGCATTGTTGACGAGGCCGAAGAGCCGACGCTGACAGAGCATCTGGCAGACCTGCATCGCGCCGGAGCGCACGCCGGCCTCGTCTGTCACGTCAAAGACGAGCGGCGTGACCGCTTGCCCGAACTCTTGCAGCAAATCGTTCGCGTCGGTTTGACTGCGGACACTGGCGAAAACGTGTGAGCTTTCTCGCACGGCCTTAGCTACAATGGCTCGTCCGATGCCGGTGGACGCCCCGGTTACGACGATAGCGCGATCCAATGAAGCCGTCATGCCGGCTTTGGTGAAGTGGTCGAGCTCAAGAGCGTCGCGTTGCTCATCTTGCATCCTAGGCGCGGCCCTTGAGCTGGTTACTCAATGCCTCGTCACTGCCTGAGGCGTCCAGCCAGAGACCAAAGAACGCTCGCTGAAATCCCGGCCATCGAATTTCGCACCGTTGGCGGCCATTGAAATAGAATCTTGCGGTGTTTGTTCCCGTACTGACGCCGGTAATTCGATCGCCCGGTGCAACATCAGCAAAGCATGCGCTAAGAGGCGCTGCCAGCGGCGCCAGAAATGCGGCATCCCCCGCGCCGCGGCCAGACATCTCCGAGAGTGTACGGTTGGTCAAATCTTGTGCGGAGAATCGGCGCCTATATGTGAGTGTCAGTGCAAACGGCTCATCCCAAACGAACACGCCGGTTTCGCTCCAAAGCGCGGCATCGAAAAGTCGCCAAGCCAAGAATTGGTACTGTGCCTCTCCGACTTGTCTGGCGGACGGCGCCATTTGCTCGACTTCGGGCGGTCTTTCCGCCACCGCAGTCGCAAACGCGGAGGCTGCAGTGAAGGCGGCGGCTATTGCTATGGTGCGAAAGAGTGTCACGGCGTCGCTGCTCTCTCGGCGCCTTCAGTCATCGCTTCTGGCAAATTGTTGTCCGCGGGACTTATGCGCAAAGACACCGAACCGAGACGGACGCCAAACCATCCGATTGTAGCTTCGTTGAGCACGTCGCCGCGGCTGTCCAAGACCATGACATCGCGAAACCGCACTTGGCGACCGCTTCCGTTCTCGGATGGCAGCACGATGTTATATTCCAAGCGGAATGCGCGGCCGTCCTGGTAACCCACGGCCTCTCCGACCACATCTTCGCGTGTTCCGACATAGCGGCCAGGTGCAATGCGTGCGAGCCGCCAAGTCTTGCGATCACGTTCCCCGTCGTCGAACTCAAAATCTTCAACCAGGGTCAAGGAAGTTCCGTCCCAGCGTCCGTTCAGGTGAGCGGTAAACCCTCTTCGAACGCCGGTGATAGTTCTAAACTCGCCGCGCGCCACGCTGGCTCCGGCAAGATCGCGTTCGGCCAGGAACGCCGCGTCTGCGGCCTCGGCGGGGATGGGCGGGCGCGTGGCACACGCGCCAGCAAAAGCGGCGAACATGATGATGGCGGCGACCTTGAGTGATGTTGACATAGGAGAAATACGCCGCAGCAACGCGATTAGATCACTCTACGGGGTCACGCGCTTCAAAGCGAAAGCCACGCACCTAATTTATGCGAGCGAGGTTCAGCTCTTCTTAAGCGCCAGTTGGATGACATCGGTGCGGCCGGTGCGGAAGCCGGCTTCGCAATAGGCGAGATAGAACAGCCACAAGCGGCGGAACCGCTCATCGAATCCCTGTCGCTGAATATTGCCCCAACTAGCCTGGAAGCGGCGCGCCCATTCGGCCAGCGTTCTCGCATAGGAGTGCGCGAAGCCCTCGGCGCCGAGCCAAGTCAGGCCGGCCCTGGCGGTGTGTGAGCGCAATTGAGCGGTGCTGGGCAGCATGCCTCCGGGAAAGATGTAGTGCTGGATGAAATCAGGACGCCGACGATAGCTCTCGAACAGATCGTCTCGGATCGTTATCGCTTGAATCGCCGCGCGCCCGCCCGGCTTTAGGACGTCAGCTATCTTGCCGAAATAGACCGGCCAATAGTCTTCGCCCACCGCCTCGATCATCTCGATCGATGCGACGGCGTCAAACTGGCCTTGAACGTCGCGATAGTCCTGACGGCGGATTTCGATCTTGTCCGCCAGCGCGGCTTTGGCGATCCGCGTCTGCGCGTGCTCGAATTGCCGGTCGCTGATGGTGATGGCTGTCAGGCGCGCGCCATGCTCACGCGCGGCGTATTCGGCGAAGCCGCCCCAGCCGCAACCGATCTCCAGCACGGTGTCACCCGGCTTCAGCTGAAGTTTTTCGGCAAGCGCGGCGTACTTTTGCTGCTGCGCGCCCGCCAGATCAGCCGCGCGGTCGAAGCGGGCGGACGAATACGTCATCGACGGGTCGAGCCAGGCTTCGAAAAAGGCGTTTCCCAGATCGTAGTGCGCCAGAATGTTGCGCCGCGATCCGCTGCGCGTATTGACGCGGCGCGCGTGCGAGACTTGCGTCAGCAGCCTGGTGAAGAAGCCGCCCTGCAGATAGCGCATGACCCGTTCGGCGTTGGCGGAGAGCAGCGTGAGCAGCGCCGCCAGATCCGGGCTGGTCCATTCGCCTGCCATCCAGCCATCGGCAAAGCCGTTGTCGCCGCTGGCGGCGACGCGCGCGGCGAACCGGTAGTCGCGGATAATGAGGTCCGCGGTGGGCGTTTCCTGAGGGCCGAAGTGCAAGATCTGGTCGTCGGGCGTGCGCACGCGCAGCGCGCCGGCCTCGATGCCCAGCAGCGCGAGGAGGATGCCCTTCGCACTGCTTGGTGCGCCGCCCAGAGATAGGATGCGCGACGCCGTGGCCTTGCTTGGCGCTGCGTGGATGGTTTCGCTGGAGGTGATGTACGTCATGGCGCGGTCCTGCCAGACGGGTTTGGCCCGGACGACACTCCGCCTCTGCCCAAATAGCGAACGCCTTTCGTCAACATCTTCAGGGCTTCCCAGTGAATGCCTGCGATGACCTTGAGCGTCATGAGCGGATTTCCCGCCCATGCGCGCAGGATATTAGAATCATTTAGGTCGCTTCGCGCGCCACTAAAGGAGGCCGTGAGGGCAACGTCATCGCCGCGCTGGACCGTGATGGCGATACCAACGCTATCGCCCGGCGTGAGCACGTCGAACGCATAGCGCAAATTGGGCTCCAGAAACGGCGAAACGAAGAAGGCCTTGCGGCACGCTTGTTTGACGCGGCTGTCTTTCGCCTCTGCGGGGAGGGCGTAGAAGTGCCGCTCGCCGAATGTATTGGAGACTTCATGCACGAGTGCGGCGAGTTCGCCATCGCGGCGATAGCAGAAGTAGACGCTGATGGGATTGAACACGTAATTGAATACGCGCGGCATCGTCAGCAACACGATGGCGCCTCCGTCACATGCCAAACCGGCGTCGCGCAACACGTCTTCGATCTGTGATCGTATCGGTTGGCGGCGGCGATTGGCGTGATCGAAATCAAAGATGCTGAGCAGAGACGGCTTGTTGTGCGCGAATAGCTTGAGCGTCCGGCTGAGACGGGGCAGCTCGTCGATATCGAGCGCCAGCATGAAGACGCGATACCGCAGCCGGTGCTTACCGGGTCGCGTGTGCGCGACGTGGCCCTGATAGATGGCCGAACGCGTCACGCCGCTGCGGCCAGCAGTTGGGGCGCCGCGACGTGGATGCGCCCGGACTCGTCGGCGACGCGCCACGGACGGCTGACGCCGCCCAATTGCTCCGCCACCGCGAGCCCGGCTTGCAGCCCGTCCTCGTGGAAACCAGCGCCGAAATAGGCGCCGCAGAACCAGGTGTTGCGCACCCCCTGCAGCGACCAAAGCTGACGTTGCGCGCGGATGGCGGCGGTGTCGAACAGGGGATGGTCGTATTCGGTTTCGTACAGCACCTTCGCGGCATCGGGCTCGGTGACCGGATTGAGCGTGAGGAAGAGTTGCTCGTCGCAGCCGAGGTTCTGCAGCCGGTTCATCCAGTACGAAACGACGCACCCGCCCGCTTGGTTCTCGCCGACATAGTTCCAGCTCGCCCAAAGCGGGCGGCGGCGCGGCATGAGCGCAGCGTCGGTGTGGAGGACGGCTCGGTTCTTGGTGTAGCGGAAAGCGCCCAACAGGGCGCGCTCCGCGGGCGACGCGTCGTCGAGCATGGCCAGCGCCGAGTCAGCGTGCGCTGCGATGACGACCTCGTCGAAGCGGTGCGCCGCGCCATGAACATCCCGGATCCAGACGCCGGCGCCTTCGCGGCGCACGGACGCTGCGGCGGCGTTCGAGCGCACGCGCCCGGCGAGCGGGGCCAGAAGCTGGTTGATGTAGGCGCGGCTGCCGCCTTCGACCGTGCGCCATTTCGGCCGGCCGGCGAACTGCAGCAGGCCGTGATTTTCGAAGAAGCGCACGAAGGCGCAGGCGGGATATTGGTGGATCTCCTCCAGCGACGCAGACCAAATCGCCGCCGCCTGCGGCAGCAAGTGATCGCGCTGAAAAGCGTCGCCATAGCCGCGGCGGCTCAAATACTCGCCCAGCGAGATCGGTTCGCGGTCCGCGCCGAGCAATTCGCCGGGCGCGTCCCGGTAGAAACGCAGCAGATCCAGCGTCATCGACCAGAAGCGGGGGCTCATGAGATTGCGGCCGCCGCGGAGGAAGGCTGACGCGCCGACAGAGGAATATTCGAGCGCCCCGGCATTGAGTGAGACGCCAAACGACATGTCGGAAGTCTGCGTGCGAACGCCCAAGTGCTCGAACAGGGCCACGAGATTGGGATAAGTGGCCTCGTTGAAGACGATGAAGCCGGTATCCACGGGGGTGGGGCCCAGGCTGGTTTCGACCGTCACGGTGTTGGAATGGCCGCCGGTGCGCGCGTCTTTCTCGAACACGGTCACGTCATGGCGTTGACGTAGCAGCCACGCCGCCGACATTCCTGATATGCCCGAGCCGATAACGGCGATGTTCTTGCGTCCGCCCAAGGCCGAGGAGTCAAGCGCCATGTGTTTAATCCGCGCCAGCACCACGAATAGCGGCCGGCTTTCAACGTGTCGTTACGGTCAAGGCGCGCGCATGGATCAGAGTGATCCGCAGCCGCGGGGTCGGCGTACAAACCGCGATGGCCGTGGAAGAAGGCCTTCCGGGCGCGTTCACTGTGTTCGCACCGAACAACGCTGCGTTTGACAAGTTGCCAACGGG
>JANNFH010000183.1:0-5444 GCA_031379565.1 Alphaproteobacteria bacterium | reverse complement strand
CCGACCCGTCGGGGGGGGGGCCCGGGAAACGCTTGCTCTGCTGACGTGGCGCTGTCCCTCATCCGGCCCTACGGGCCACCTTCTCCCCGGCACGGGGAGAAGGGAAGCGGGCGCAGCTACATCCGCTCTGGAATCTCGATGCCCAAGAGCTCCAGCGACAAAGCGAGTTGCTTCAGCGCCGTTTGCGCCAGGGTGAGGCGCGAGGCGCGCGTGGCGCCTTCGACCGCCAGGATCGGGCAGGCTGCGTAAAACCCGGAGAAATCCTGCGCCAGCGAATAGGCGTGCTCGGCGAGAAAATGCGGCGCGCGCTTATCGTAGGCGGCGCGCAGCGCGGCGTCGAAATTGTCGAGCGCCAGGGCCAGCGACCGCTCAGCGGCGTGCGCAACCGCGATCGGTCCGGCGGCCACGCCCTCCGCTTGCGCGCGGCGCAAGATGCTTTTGATCCGCACCGCCTGATACAGCAGATAAGGCCCGGTCTTGCCTTCAAAGCTGATGAAGCGGTCGAGGTCGAATTTGTAGGACGTGCCGCGAAAATTCGAGAGATCGGCGAACTTGATCGCGGCGATCGCCACCTTGTGGGCGACGCTTTCGAATTCTTCGGTCGAGAAATTCGCCCCGATCTCGGCCTCGCGCAAGCGCGCCCGCGCCTTTTCCTCGGCTTGCCCAATCAGATCCTGTAATTTCAGCACGCCGCCGGCGCGGGTCTTGAACGGCGCGCCGTCGGGGCCGTTCATGGTGCCAAACCCGATATGCTCAAGCGCTTCGCGCGCAATGTAGCCGGCCTTCGCCGCGGCGCGATAGACTTGCTCGAAATGCCCGCCCTGCCGCTGGTCCACGACATAAAGGATGAGATCTGGCGCTTGATCGCGCACGCGCTGCACGATGGTGGCCAGATCGGTGGTTCCGTACATGGCCGAGCCTTCCGACGACACTACCAGGAGCGGATCGGGGCTCTCCACCTCGACGACGCTGCCGTCATCGAGCTTTTTCTTTCTGGTTTCGCCCGGACCCGCCACCCGCAGGATGCGCGCGCCTTGATCGTCTTCGAGCAAACCCTTGGCGGCGAGGTCCTCGACCATGCCGGGGATCAGCGGGTCGGCGTCGCTTTCACCGAGCCACAAATCGAAATCGACCCCGAGCGCGGCGAAGTCGCGCTTCTGCGCCGCCATCGAGACATCGCGCATGGCGCGCCAGAGCGTGCGGTGCGGCTCCGCGCCGGCTTGCAGCGCGGCGGTGGCTTTGCGCGCCCGATCGCGAAACACGGTGTCGGCTTTGACCCGCTGCGCCGCGGCGGGATACATCGCCTCAAGCTGCTCGAGCGTCAGCGTCTTCAGGCGCGCATCGACCCGCGTATGATCACCGAGGCCGCCAATCTCGTCTTCCAGCGCGCAGATGACCAGGCCCATCTGAAAGCCCCAATCGCCGAAATGCGCATCGCCCCAGACTTCGTCACCGCGAAAGCGATAGAGTCGTTTGATGCTTTCGCCGATAATCGACGCGCGCAAATGGCCGACATGCATGCCCTTGGCGACGTTGGGGCCGCCATAATCGACGATGATTCGCCGCGGACGCTCCACTTCGCTGGCGCCAATCCGCGGATCGTCGGCAATGGTTTGCGCGCGTGCACTGAGCGCTGCGGCGGTAACAGTGAAATTGAGAAATCCCGGCCCGGCGATAACCGGCTTGGCGGCCAGATCCGTCGCCGCCCAAGCTCCGGCGACACGCGCGGCGATCGCCTGCGGCTTCTGGCCAATGGCTTTCGCCAGCGCCAGCGCACCGTTGGCCTGAAACTCGCCCAGGTCAGGCCGATCCGAACGGCGCACGTCGGCGTGAGCGGCATCGAGCGCTAGAAGCTGGAACGCAGTTTGGTTGGCTTCGGTGAGAAGCTGGGCGAGGTCTTTCATGACAGGCGGGATGGCGTCGATGGGTTCAGCCGTCAAGCCGAACCCAACTCAGCCCCCTCACGGCGTCGATGTCGGGGCGCCGGCGTCGACGCGGAAACGCTTGCCGGCGCGGTTGAACGCGATTTGCTCTTCGGTAAGCTCGAAGCCAACAAGAATTTCGAAATTGTCGCCTGAGGTCTCCGCCGTGGCGCGCGGGATGACGATGTGTTCGATCTGCTCGGTCCGGCGCACCACCGGCTGGTCGCGCTGGAACCTGACATCAACATCGAAATATTGTTTCTCGATCGGCAGCTGCCCGCGCCGCGCCACCGCCACCCAATAGCGGTAGGCATGGCGGTCGGCGGTGGAGGCAGGGCCCCGGCCAAACGCCATATCGACCTCAATCGACATCGCAATGGGATCGGCGTCGACGTAGCGGCAAAGCCCGCGCACGCCTTCCATTTCGCCGGTATAGGCGATGTTGGCGTAGCGCTCTTGGCCGGGGACCGCGAACTCAACCTTGCGTGCGCCCTCGTAGAGCACGCCGAGCAGCGGGCACGGGCCAGCATTGGGGCGATCGTCGCCGCCGAGCATCCGCTCCAGGAAATTCGGCGCCCTGTTGTTGACTTCCTCGGGCGCGACCCCGCCGGGCAGCTCGACGGTGCGACCGTTGCTGGAACTGGAGCAGGCCGGCAGCGCCGTCAGGCCGATAGCCAGGAGAGCGGCGGTCAAGAGCTTCATTCAGGCCTCGTTGCGAACCGGGCCGGGCGCGTGCAGCGATTGCCGCACTTTTCACCCTGCCGCTGAGCTATTAGCAGCGCCCGTGATAGCTTCAGCGCAGGCAGCCCGCAACACACCCCGGCGCCTGGATGGAACTCTCATTTTGGACCTGACGCGACCGCCAGAAAAGCGCCCGCTTTCAATTCTCTTGGCCGCCCCAAGGGGGTTCTGCGCCGGGGTGGACCGGGCCATCCAGATCGTCGAACAGGCGCTGCTGAAATGGGGCGCGCCTGTCTATGTACGCCACGAGATCGTCCACAACCGCCACGTGGTCGAACGCCTTGAGGCGCTGGGCGCGGTGTTCGTGGAGGAATTGGACGATTGTCCCGCCGATCGGCCGGTGATTTTTTCCGCCCACGGCGTGCCCAAGGCGGTGCCGGCGGAGGCGGCGCGGCGCGAGATGATCTACATCGACGCCACCTGCCCGCTGGTGTCGAAGGTGCACGTGGAGGCCGAGCGGCATTTCAACGCCGGGCGGGAGATTGTGCTGATTGGCCACGCCGGCCATCCCGAAGTGATCGGCACGATGGGGCAATTGCCGGCAGGCGCGATTGCGCTGCTCGAGACAGCGGCGGATGCGGCGGCTTTCACGCCGCGCGATTCGGAAAGGCTCGCCTTTGTCACCCAGACCACGCTTTCGGTGGACGACACCGCCGAGATTGTCGGCGTATTGCAAAACCGGTTTCCAAGCATGGCCGCGCCGCACAAGGAGGATATTTGCTACGCCACCACCAATCGCCAAGACGCAGTGAAAGCGCTGGCCGCGCGCGCAGAGCTGGTGCTGGTGATTGGCTCGCCGAAATCCTCGAACTCGGTGCGCCTGGTGGAGGTGGCCAAGCGCGCCGGCGCGCGCGATGCGCAATTGGTGGCGAGCGCCGAGGACGTCGATTGGCGCTGGTTCGAGGGCATCGATGTGGTGGGCGTAACAGCGGGCGCCAGCGCGCCGGAGGATTTGGTCGAGGCGCTGGTGGGCGCGATTGCGGCGCGGTTTGCGGCGCGGGTGGAAGAGGTCGCGGTGGTGAAGGAGGATGTCACCTTCAAACTGCCGCGCGTGCTTGCGGAGTGATGCGTGTGCAAGGTAAGCGCCGCCTCCCCCCTTTGGGGGGAGGGTAGGGAGGGGGGGCGAGCGACCGGGCGCCGCTTCCTTAGATTTAACGCAGCGCGACGCGCCCGCCTGCAACGCAGCACATTGTTCTGCTCGCCCCCTCCCCCTACCCCCGCCCCGAGGGGCGGGGGACGCGTTTGCTATCAGCGTTGAGCGCACCATGACGGGTCACGACATCCCTGTTTTGATCTACGACCTTGTCCAGCAGCATCGCGCGCAGAGGCCTGAACATGTGCCGCTGATCGGCGTGGCCGGTGCGCAAGGCTCTGGCAAGACTCATGTTTGCCAGCTGCTCGAAGCCAGCAACCGGCCACGCTTCGCGCATTTCTCGCTCGACGATGTGTACTTCACCCGCGCCGAACGCGAACGCATGGCGCAGCGGTTTCATCCGCTTTTCGCGACCCGCGGGCCGCCGGGGACGCATGCGATGGGCCTTGCGGTGCAGACAATCGCGGCGCTGCGTAAAGCGGGACCCGATGACGAAACGCCGCTGCCGCGCTTCGACAAGACACGTGACGACCGCGCGCAGGAAGACAGATGGCCGCGCTTCAAGGGCCGCCCCGAGGCGATTCTGTTTGACGGCTGGTGCCTTGGCGCGCTGCCTGATGAGCTTGGCTCAGCGCCCTTGAACCCGCTCGAAGCGGAGGAAGATTCAGACGGTCGCTGGCGCGGACTTGTGCGCGAAGATTTGGGCGGGCGCTATCAGCAATTCTTCGACCTGTTCGACGAGATTGTGTTTCTGCAAGCGCCGAATTTCGACATTGTGCGTCAATGGCGCGGAGAGCAGGAAGAGCAGATGCTTGGCCGCGCGATAACGAGCGAGGAACGCGCCAAGCTCGAGCGTTTCATCATGCATTATGAGCGCGTCACGCGGAGCATGTTGGCGGGGAGGCATCGCGCGAGCCGAGTGGTGAGCCTCAACGAGAGCCGAAGCATGCGCGATACGCTTCCTCCGTCATCCCGGGCGAGCGAAGCGAGACCCGGGACCCAGGGATCGTAGATCCCTGCATTGGCCGATGGATCCCAGATAGCGCTCCGCGCTTCCGGGATGACGGAGAGGGCGAACGCATCTAACAAACTTGCCATGACCAAGCTCATCAACATCTGGACCGATGGCGCCTGCAGCGGCAATCCTGGCCCGGGCGGTTGGGGCGCGGTGCTGCGCTCGGGCGATAAGGAGAAGGAAATCTCCGGCGCGGAAGCGGCCACCACCAACAATCGCATGGAGCTGATGGCGGCGATCGAGGCGCTCAATGCCCTTAAGAAGCCAAGCCAAGTGCGCCTCCATTCCGACAGCAAATATGTGCTCGACGGCGTCACCAAATGGATTCACGGCTGGAAAAAGAACGGTTGGAAAACCGCCGACAAGAAGCCGGTGAAGAACGATGATCTCTGGCGCGCCTTGGACGCGGCCGCCTCGCGCCACGAGATCGAATGGAAATGGGTCAAGGGCCATTCCGACGACGTCATGAACGAGCGCGCCGACGAATTGGCCCGCGGCGCGATCAAGACGCTCGGTTGAGGCCGGCTTGACTCCGACATTATAGTTCAATAATGAACTATAATCGTTCAACGGTAGACGATATGGAGATTTCCATGGCCACGCGCCGTCACGTGCTCGCCTTGCTTGCCGCCACCCCGTTTTCACCGGCGCTCTCGGCGTGTGGCGCGGCCTC
>JANNFH010000229.1:0-1998 GCA_031379565.1 Alphaproteobacteria bacterium | reverse complement strand
CGATTCCCACACGAGCTACCAGCTACCAAGGTTCATTCGTCTATTGGTTAGGACAGGCGATCGTCAAAGGCGGGTTCGTCGGCGAGCTTTAGCAGGCTGAGGAAATAAGCGCTGCTTGGAGCTGGTTTGTGCGTGATCGGGTTCGCTTGAGCTTTTTCCTTGCGGCGGCGCCCGCCGCTGGGCGGAATCCGCCCCTTGACGGCGTCATCCGGCGCCGGCGAGCAGCTTCGGCAGGCGGATGGCGTTGTAGGCGGCGGCGTTGAAGGTGAATTGCCAGCCGACCTTGGCCAGGCCGCGAAGGCGGGTCTTGGCGAATCCGCCCGCCGATTTGATCCAGCCGAACGGTTCCTCGATGCGTTTGCGGATGATCTGGCTTAATCGATAAGCCGCGTGCCTGGTGGTGCGCCCGTCGATGGCGGAATGCTTGGCCTTGGCGGCGATGTGCGGCGTCACGTTCATGGAGCGCAGCTCGTTGACGAAATCCTCCGCATCGTAGCCCTTGTCGGCGCCGAGAGAGATGCGGCGCGGCCGGTCCGCGCGCGGTTCGATCATGTGCAGGGCGGCGATGCGTTCGCCATGGCCATCGGCTTTGGTCACGCAGGCATCGACGATCAGCGCGCTCCTGTTCTCCATCAGCGCATGGCCGATGAAGCAGAGTTGGGCGCCCTGGCCCTTGGACTTGCGATAGAGCCGACAATCGGGATCGGTGGTGCTTGCATGGGTGTCGTTGCGGCGGACTTCGCCGTGAAAATCACGCTCGGCGTTGCGGCCTTGCGATGTATTGGGCGGCGCATTGGGCGGCGCATCGGGCGGCGGCGGCTCCTCGCTCGCTGCTTTCGGTTTGAACGATTTCATCGACGCCCAGGCTTCGATCAGCGTGCCATCGACGGAGAAATGCTCGCTCGACAACAGCCGCTGCACCTGCCGCTGCGCCAGCATGGCGTCGAGAAATTTGCGGGCGATGTCGCCGTCCATCAACCGATCACGGTTCTTGCCGAACACGGTGGCGTCCCACACCGGATCGTCCACGCCGAGGCCGACAAACCAGCGGAACAGAAGATCGAACTCAAGCCGCTCCATGATCTGGCGCTCGGAGCGAATGCCGTAGAACACCTGCAGCAAAAGCGCGCGCAACAGCCGCTCCGGCGGGATCGACGGGCGGCCCAAATCCTTGGCGTAGATCGCCTCGAAGTCGCCGTTGAGAGCGGCCAGAGCGGCGTTGACGATCTCCCGGATCGGCCGCAACGGATGGCCCGGCCGCACCCGCGCCTCCAGATCGACGTACGAAAACAAAGCCCCACGCCGCTCATCGCATCCACGCATCCGCATTCTCCCCATCGACAACAGAGTGAATCATGCGTCGCGACTTCACGCGAGCGACTTTTTCCTCAGCCTGCTAGTGCGCCGCTTGCAATGTCGCCCACATAGACAAGTTTCCGCGATGGGACCGAAGGCTACCCCCGCTAGGCGTCGGCTGACGCATTGATCGACCAGCAGCCGTGTGCTCACACCGCGACCAGGCCTTGAGTGCGCAAATGCTCCGCCGCGTAGGCCAAGGCGGCACGTACATCGGCCTCTGTCAACGGCGGATAGCCGGCCAGCAATTCCTCCATGCTCTCGCCGCTGGCGAGATGGTCGAGCAGCACCTCAACACTGATGCGCGTGCCGGCGATGCAGGGTTTGCCGCCCATAACCTTAGGGTCGGAGGTGATGGTTGGGTGTTCCATTGGGCCACACTAGCACTTTTCGCCGCGCGCCGGAGCGGCACCCGGGAGCGGCCGAGATGATCCCCCTTCGCCGGCCCCGCTGGACGCAATAATTGGCATCGACAGCGCCGGCGTCTAATCAAGGCGCATGCCTGGATTCGCCGATGTCTGACCTTTCCACCCTCGCCGCCGCCGCCAAGGCCTGGCCGTTCGAACAAGCGCGCCTGTTGCTGGAGCGGGTGCGGAAGCATCCCAAGGACGTAGTGATCTTCGAGACCGGCTATGGCCCCTC
>JANNFH010000185.1:0-4480 GCA_031379565.1 Alphaproteobacteria bacterium | reverse complement strand
ATATTCCGCGCACGGCTTTGAATTGCCGCCGCGCATCGCCAAAGAATTCATTTTATTCGGCGAGCGCATGAGCGCCGAGCGCGCTGAGCGTTTCGGCATGGTCAACAAAATCGCGCCCCGCGCGGAGCTGCGCAATGTGGTCGCCGAGATGGCGGCGAAACTTGAGCCGCAAGGCCGGCTGGGCCTGTGGCTGACCAAGCAGGCGCTCAATCACGTCGAGGATCTGCGCGGCAAGCGAACCGCAATGGATGCTCACTTCCACATGCATCATTTCGCACATGCACAAAATGACCTGACCACTGGCAATGCGCTGGGCGGCGTCGATGGCAAGGCGATGGCGGCCGCCAACAAGAAGCAGGCAGGCGAAAATTGAGCGACCCGCTCGCCACTCTTCTCACCGAACGACTCGGGTGCCGCGTTCCTGTGATCCAAACCGCCATGGGTTGGATCGCCGAACCGCCGCTGGTGGCGGCCTCGTGCGAAGCGGGCGCTTTCGGCTTTCTCGGCGCGGCGGTGATGACCGCCAAGGAAGCGGGCGAGAAGATCGCCGACGTGCGGCGGCGCACCTCATGCCCGTTCGGCGTCAATTTCCACATGTTCCAACCCGGCGCGGCGGAGATCGTCGAGATCATCCTCGCCAACAAGGACCAGGTGCGCGCCGTCAGCTTCGGGCGCGGACCGGACGCCAAGATTATCGCCCGATTCAAGGACGCGGGCGTTTTGTGCATCCCCACCGTGGGCGCGGTGAAGCATGCTCAGAAGATGGCGCGGCTCGGCGTCGACATGATCAGTGTTCAAGGCGGCGAAGGCGGCGGCCATACCGGCGCGGTCGCAACCAATGTGCTGCTGCCGCAAGTGCTCGACGCGGTGAAGATTCCGGTGATCGCCTGTGGCGGGTTCGCCGATGGGCGCGGGCTGGCGGCGGCGTTGGCCTATGGCGCGGTCGGCATCGCCATGGGCACGCGATTTTTGCTCACGCGGGAGAGTCCGCTGCCAGAGGCGGCCAAGGCGCTCTATCTGCAGGCCAGCACCGACGATATTGGCGTCACCGACAAGGTCGATGGCCTGCCCCAGCGCATGATCCGCACGCCAATGTTCGAGAAGATCGAAAGCTCGGACCCTATCGGCATGTGGCTGCGCGCATTGGAAGGCGCGCTGGTCATGAAGCAGCGCACCGGCGCCTCGTGGGGTGAGATGATTGGCGCAGCGCGCGGCATGACCAGCCATGGCGGCCTGTCTTTCGCTCAAGCCATGCTGGCCGCTACCGCCCCAAGCTTGATTATGCGTGCGGTCGTGGATGGGCGGCCCAACGAGGGCCTGCTCGCAACCGGCCTTGTGGCAGGGCGGATTGACGACATCCCGAGTTGCGCCGAACTCATTGAGCGCATCGAACGCGACGCCCGCGCCCGCATCGCCGCACTTTCCGGCGCGCGCACGGGCGCGGTGGCGGCGGCGTAAGGAGCAATCATGCCCATCCGGACCCATGTCGCAGACCGCATCGGCGAGATCATCCTCGATCATCCCCCCGTCAACGCGCTCGACAGCGCCGGCTGGAACGAATTGCCCGACGTGCTTGCCGCCATGGGCCTGCGCGAGGATGTGCGCTGCATTCTGATAAGGGCCGAAGGCAAGGGCTTTTGCGGCGGCGTCGACCTCAAGGAGATGCAAGCTCACCCTGAGCGCATCACAGTGCTCAATCACGGCAATTTCCGCACAGTTCGAGAAATTCATCGCTGCCCGCTGCCCGTCGTCACGGCTGCGCACGGCTTCATTATTGGCGGGGGCGTCAATATCGTCGGCGCATCGGATGTCGTGATCGCGGCCGAAGGCGCCTATCTTTCGCTTCCGGAAATCGATCGCGGCGCGATGGGCGGGGCCAGTTTCCTGGGGCGCATGGCGCCGGTGCAGAAAATCCGCGCCGCCTTCTTCACCGGCGGGAAACTCAAGGTTGAGGAGCTGCACGCCTTTGGCTCGATTGAGAAGGTGGTCCCGCCTGCTTCGCTGCTCGCCGAAGCGCGCACCTTCTGCGCCTTGATCGCCGCTAAGAGCCGCAAGGCGCTGGTGCTAGCCAAGGAGGCGTTGACGCACTTGGAGCCGCGTGACCCGGTGCTTGGGTATCGCTGGGAGCAAGGTTTCACGCTGGAAATGTATTTGCATGAAGACAGCCAGAAGGCGCGCGACGCATTCGTTGCAACCAAGAACAAGGCCGATTTTTAAGCGTGGACCTCACCTACACTCCTGAGCAGAAAGCATTTCGCGCCGAGGTTCGCGCATGGATGGCGGCGCACGCGCCACCCTTCCACGGCATCAAAACGCTTGAATGCCGCGAAGGCTTCGACGCGCACGTGAAGTGGGAGCGGGAACTGGCGGGCGGCAATTGGGGCATGGTGACATGGCCCGCCGAATACGGTGGGCGCGGTCTCGATCTGATCCGCTGGCTTATCTTCGAGGAAGAATATTACCGTGCCGGCGCGCCCGTGCGCGCCAACCAGAACGGCATATTCCTGCTCGGCCCGACGATCATGGAGTACGGAACGCCTGAGCAGAAGGCGCGTTTCCTGACGCCCATGGCGCACGGCGAAGTGATGTGGGCGCAGGCATGGTCAGAGCCCAATGCCGGTTCGGATATGGCAGCCATTCGCGCCAAGGCCACGCGTGAGGGCGATCGTTACGTGATCAATGGCCAAAAGACTTGGTCGAGCCGAGCGGCGTTCGCGGATTGGTGTTTCGGCCTCTTCCGCACCGATCCCGATAGCAAACGCCACAAGGGCCTGAGCTTCATCCTTGCGCCGTTGAGCGCACCAGGCGTCACCGTGCGACCGATCCGGCAATTGCATGGCGACACGGGTTTCGCCGAAATCTTCTTCGACGATGTGCGCGTGCCGGTCGCCAACCGCATTGCCGACGAAGGCGAAGGCTGGAACGTGGCGATGGCCACCGCCGGTTTTGAGCGCGGCCTCATGTTGCGCTCGCCCGGTCGGTTCCAGGCGGCGGCAGAGCGGCTTGTCAAGCTTTACCGAACGCACGCTGCAACCGCCGCCCCAGGCATGCGCGAAATTGTGCTCCAGGCCTGGGCCGATGCCGAGGCCTACGCGCTCAACACCTATAAGATCGTCGCCGCGATCCAAGCTGGAGGCCGCATCGGCGTGGAAGCGAGCCTCAACAAGATTTTCTGGTCGGAACTCGACCGCGCGATGCATCGCGCGGCGATGAGCATGCTTGGCGCGGCGGCCGAGCTGCGCCCGCTTGAAGGCGCTAATGAATGGCTGGAAGGCTATATGTTTTCGCTGTCCGGCCCCCTTTATGCCGGATCGAATGAAATCCAGCGCAACATCGTCGCCGAGCGCCTGCTCGGCCTCCCGAGATAGGCGCGATGGATTTTCGCTTCACCGACGATCAAATCGCGCTGCGTGATCATGCACGCGGTTTCTTGACGGTAATCCATCCCGCCGAGCGCGTGCGCAAGCTCGACGATAGTGGCGGACGCGATCCGGCGATCTGGGAGGCGCTGAGGGAGCTTGGCTTGTGCGGTCTGTTGGTCCCAGAGGCTCAGGGCGGACTTGGACTTGGGCTGATCGAAGGCGCGCTGCTGGCGGTCGAGTTGGGCCGCGCCAATGTCAGCGAACCGATCGTTGATACGGCGCTCGTCGCCGCACCGTGGCTGGCCCAGCACGATGGCGGCGCCGACCTGCTCGCGCAAATCATGGAGGGTGGCGTGCGCGTGGCGCTGGCGCATGATATCAATCCATGGGTTGCCGATTTGGACGCAGCCGCCACGGTGATCTCGCATGGCGCGCTGGTCGCCCCGCCATCGGCGCTGGAGCGCCTGAATTCAGTCGATCCGCTGCGGCGGCTGTTCGCGCGGGGCGCGCTTGGCGGCGGTGATCCGCTTCTGCTCGATTTGGCAGCCCTCGCGAGCGCGGCGCAATTGATCGGCGCTGCCGAGCGGATGTTGGACATGACGACGGCCTACGCCTGCACGCGCGAGCAATTCGGCCAACCGATCGGCGCTTTTCAGGCGGTCAAGCACCATTGTGCCAACGTCGCGCTACAACTCGAGTTCGCGCGCCCGACGCTCTGGCGCGCCGCCTTTGCGGCTGAGCGCCGCCACGCCCGCGCCCCGATCCACATCAGCGCCGCGAAGCTCGCTGCGGGGGATGCCGCGCTTCTCGCCGCGGAAACCGCCATCCAGGTGCACGGCGCCATGGGTTACACCTACGAAGTCGATCTTCATTATTGGATGAAGCGCGCCTGGGCGTCGATCGGCGCCTGGGGCGACCGTGCATTTCATCTCAAAAGACTGGATGATGCCGTGCTTGGCGGCGCCATTGATATAGGGCCCGACGCCACCTTCAACAGCGAGTACAGAAGTGCCTGAAGCTTACATCATCGACGCCGTTCGCACGCCCATCGGACGCAAAAAGGGAAGCCTCGCCGGCATGCACCCCGCCGATCTCGGCGCGGTTAGCCTGCGCGCCAT